>JAGIAU010000005.1 GCA_017744755.1 Microbacteriaceae bacterium | reverse complement strand
CCGTCCCAGTGGCGGCCCGGCGGGCCGAAGTTCTCGAGGACGAGCGTGACGGGAGCGCCGATCTCCTCCAGCGCGGACCGGACCGCGCGCCGGGTGAACTGCGGCTGCAGCAGCGATTGCGCCCAGTGCTGCGCGCTCGCGCGGGAGATGAGCCGGTGCCGCGCGAGCGCCTCGATGACGTCGCTCCAGTAGCTCGACCGAGTGCCCATCGGCTCGTCGCGGGTGTGCCACAGCTCGACTGCGCCGCCGCCCGCTCCCGCTCCCGCGGCATCCGTCCCCCCGGTCGTCTCCAGCCATCGGGCGACGAGCGTCGACTTCCCGCTCCCGGCCGGACCCCGGACCACCGTCAGCGGGGCGCGATGCGCGCCGAGCGCCGCGATCAGCCGCGGACGGTCGACCACGTCGGGGCCCAGGCGCGGCGCACCGTACCGGCGCACGTTCCAACCCGAGTCCATACCGCCCCCATAGCTCGGGGTCGATTCTAGAACTGAGGACCCTTCAGTCCTCAACCCACCAGTCCGGCCGGGCCGGCAGGTCCGGGAACACCCGGAACACGAGCTGGGACTCCGGTCGCAGCACCGTCCAGGCGGTCGCCCACAGCAGGAGGGCGTCGGTGCGGAGCGAGGCGTGGGCTCGGTACCACTCCTCGAGCGCACCCTTGTACGGCGCGATCCGGTCCCCGTAGAACGCCCTCGGGTCGACGCCCTGCCGCGACAGGAACCGCTCCTCGTCGCGGAACACGACCGAGCCGATCCCCGTGATCCCCGGACGGAGGCTCGTGACGGCCGCCTGCTGCGCCGGTGTGTAGTGCTCGAAGTCGCCTCGGACCTGCGGGCGCGGACCGACGAACGACATGTCGCCGATGAGCACGTTGATCACCTGCGGCAGCTCGTTGATCTTCGACGCGCGGAGGAAGCGGCCGAAGGGCAGCACCCTCGGGTCGCCGCGGACGGTCAGGGAGCCGCCCGCGAGGTTCGGCGAGTCCTTCAGCATCGTCGCGAACTTGAGGATGCCGAACTCGCGGCCGCCGCGCCCGATCCGCGTCTGCCGGTAGAACACGGCGTGCTCGCCGGTGCACAGCAGGACGACGATGACCGGCAGGAAGAGCACGGAGAGCGGGATGAGCAGGAGGAACGCCCCGAGCGCGTCGATGGCGCGCTTCACGACCTGATACATGCCCTACATCCTCTGGTCGAGCCCGCGGCCGGTCTCGACGTGCTGGAACGTGGGGACGAGGCGCGCCAGCACCTCGACGATCTCCGCCTTCTCGAGCACGGCGCGCTCGAAGAGGGCGCCGAGCTCGGCGGAGGTCGCCTGGATGTCCGCGACGCTCGACGCGGCGCCCGGCCGCACGATGCCGATCGCGGCGAAGCGCTCGAGGTCCACGGGCTCATCGTCCGTGTGGAACTCCTCCGCGGGCTTCTCCCCGGAGGTGTCGGAGGCGAAGTAGTGCACCGGCCAGGTGCGGCCGTGGCGGCCCTTCGACTCGCCTCCGGCTCGCTCAGGGATCCAGGTGCCGGTCCCCTGAGCGAGCGAAGCGAGTCGAACGGCGGCCGTCCTGGCCTCGTCCTCCGTCGCGAAGCGCTCCGGCAGGTAGCCGAGCTCCTCGAGCAGCGCGTCCGCGATCGCGTCGAAGGTCAGCATCGTCGACTCGCCGAGTCGAGGGAACGCGATGTCGCCGGGCTCGCCGAGCACCGCGGCGGCGAGGCAGAGCTGTCCGCTCTCCTCGGGGCTCACGAAGAAGCGGCGGACGTCCGCCGGCGCCGACAGCGGCTGGCGCTTGGCGAGCCGCTCGAGGAACCCGGCGGGCAGCGAGCCGTTGGAGAACGCCACGTTCGCGAAACGCGCCGTCGTCGCCGGCACCATGCCCTCCGCGGCATATGCCAGGACGGCGTCCTCCATGAGCTTCTTCGACGCGCCCATCACGTTCGCCGGGTTCGCGGCCTTGTCGGTGCTCACGCAGAAGAAGCGCTGCGCGCCCGCCTCCGCGACGAGGTCGAGGAGACGCACCGAGGACAGCACGTTGTTCCGCACCATCGCCTCGATCGAGAAGCGGTCCTTCTCGCTGCGGACGTGCTTGTGGGCCGCGAAGTGCGCGACCACGTCGAACGGGCCTTCGGCGCGGAACAGCCGCGCGAAGACGTCCGAGCCGAAGTCGATCGGATACGTCGTGTACGCCTCGGGGACGAACTGCCCGTCCGTCGAGCGCAGGTCCCGGGTGAGCTCCGTGAGCCCGTTCTCGCTCGTGTCGACGACGACGAGCCGCGACGGCCGGTAGCGCAGCGCCTCGCGGACGAAGGCCCCGCCGATCGTCCCCGCCCCGCCGACGACGAGGAGCGAGCGGCCCTCGAGCGCCTCGCGCAGCGCGTGCTCATGCGCCTCGAGGTCGTCGGCGAACAGGCTGCGCGCGCGTCCCGTGACGCGCCGCGCGATGAAGTCGTCGAGATCGAGGTCGATCATTCCTGGGTCCCTGAGCGAGCCTCCGGCGAGTCGAACTGGGTCCCTGAGCGAGCCCCCGGCGAGTCGAAGGGCGAGTCCCCCACGGCGTGCTGCAGCTCCGCCTCGACCGACTCCGTGACGACGGCGACGACCTCGTCGATCTGCGCGTCGGTCAGGCCGTTGTAGACGGGGAGCGTGATCTCGTTCTCGTAGAGCCGCTGCGTGACCGGGTAGTCGGCCGCGTCGTAGCCGCGGTCGCGGAAGAGCGTGAGGCTCGCCATCGGGATGTAGTGCACGTTCACGCCGACCTGCCGAGCGGAGATCCGCTGGATGATGCGGTCGCGCATCGCCTCGTCGGCGCCCTCGACGCGCAGCAGGTAGAGGTGACGCGAGGACTCGCGGCGGTCGACGGAGAACGTCGGGAGGATGGCCCACGGCTTCCCCGCGAAGGCGGCCTGGTACCGGTCGGTGATCCGGATCCGGTCGGGCAGCAGCTCCGACTCGTACTTGCGGATCTGGGCGAGGCCGATTGCCGCGTTGATGTCCGGCAGGTTCACCTTGAGGCCCTGGTCGACGATGTCGTAGCGCCAGGCCCCCGTCTGGTTCTTCTCGAAGGCCGACTTCGTCTGGCCGTTGAGCGCGAGCGCGCGCAGGCGCGGCAGCTCCGCCTCGTTGTCGAAGGGCTCCGGCAGGTCGAGCGCGATCGCGCCGCCCTCGCCCGTCGTGACGTTCTTCACGGAGTGCAGGGAGAACACGGTCGCATCGGCCACGCGGCCGACGGGCAGGCCGTGGTAGGACGCGCCGATGGAGTGCGCGGCATCCGCGAGCAGCAGCGGCCGGCCGAGCGCCGCCTGCCGTTCATTCCGCGGCTGGAATGCGAGCGCGTTCTGGCTCAGCTCGTCGAAGAGCTCGTCGTAGTCGGCCGGCAGCCCGCCGATGTCGACGGGGATGACGGCCTTCGTCCGCGGCGTGATCGCGGCGGAGAGCGCGTGCGGGTCCATGCAGAAGTCGTCGCGGACGTCGACCATGACGACGTCGGCGCCGAGGTTCATCGCGCAGAGCGCCGTCGCGGCGTAGGTGTAGGCCGGGACGATGACCTCATCGCCCGGGCCGACGCCGAACCAGCGGAGCATGAGCATCGCGCCGGAGGTCCAGGAGTTGACGCAGAGGACGGGAGTGCCGGTCATCCGGCCGATCTCGGTCTCGAGCTGCCGCACCTTCGGGCCGGAGGTCAGCCAGCCGGTGTTCGTCAGCGCGTCGTTGACCTCGGCGATGACGTCGGCATCGATGAGCGGGAGCGAGAACGGGATCGCCACGGGACCAGGCTACCCGCGGGCGTCCGTGCGGCGCTCTCGCACCACGGTCCCACCCTTGCACCCGGCATCCACAAGATGGGCACGTGGTGTCGGGGTGGAGTCGTGGTGCGGGAGCGCCCGCGGGTCACTCCTCGTCGATGATCCGGGCGCCCGGGACCGGGCCGTGGGCGCGGACCACGGTGAAGCCGCTCGCGCTCAGCGCGACCTGCAGGCCGATCGCGGCGTCCTGGTCGGCGGCGAGGAACGCGATCGTCGGCCCCGAGCCGGACACGATGCCCGCGAGCGCCTCGGCCGACTCGCCGAGCGTGAGGAGGTCGACGAGGTCGGGGGCCAGTTGCAGCGCGGCGGGCTGCAGATCGTTCTGCATCGAGTCGGCGAGCATGACCGGGTCGCCGGCGCGGAGCGCCTGCAGCACCCCGGCGTCGACCTGCGGCGCGACGGGGGGCGGTGCGATGTCGAGCTTGTGCCGCGTGCGATGCCGGTCGAGCTCGTCGTAGACGTCCGGGGTCGACAGGCCGAAGTCGGCGACGACGATGACCCACTCGAAGCTGCCGGTCGCGAGCACCGGGCTCAGCCGATCGCCCCGGCCCACGCCGATCGCCGTCCCGCCGGACAGCGCGAACGGCACGTCCGCCCCGAGCTCCGCCCCGAGCGCGACGAGCTCGTCCCGTCCGAGGCCGGTCCCCCACAGCGCGTCGCAGGCGACGAGCGCCGCGGCCGCGTCGGCGGAGCCTCCGCCCATCCCGCCGGCGACGGGGACGTGCTTGTCGATCTCGAGCCGGACGCCGCCGGCGTAGCCGGTGCGAGCGGCGAGCAGCCGGGCGGCGCGGATCGCGAGGTTCGAGCCGTCGGTCGGCACGCCGTGCACGTCGACGCTGCCCGTCACCGTCACCGAGAAGTCCGCCGCGGGCGTGGCGCGCACGTCCTCGTAGAGCGAGACGGCCTGGTAGGCGGTGGCGACGTCGTGGTAGCCGTCGTCGAGCAGCGAGCCGACGCGCAGGAACACGTTGATCTTCCCCGGGGCTCGGACGCGCACGCGACGACGCTGGGCGGGGGAAGCCATGCGCTCACATTACGCGGCGCGGCTGGCCCTGGCGACCGCGAGGAACTCAGCCACGCCGAGCGTCTCGCCGCGCGCCGTCGGATCGACGCCGGCCCGCTCGAGGATGTCCGAGGCGGCGGCGCCGAGGACCGGGCTGAGCGACTGGCGGAGCATCTTGCGGCGCTGGCCGAACGCGGCGTCGACGAGCTCGAACGTCGCCATGCGTTCCGTCTCGTCCCCCGGCGCCTCGCGGCGGTCGAGGCGGACGAGGATCGAGTCGACGTTCGGCGCGGGCCAGAACACCTGCCGGCCGACCCGGCCCGCGAGCCGGACGTCCGCGTACCAGGCGGCCTTCACGCTCGGGCTGCCGTAGACCTTCGAGCCGGGCCCGGCGGCGAGCCGCTCGCCGACCTCCGCCTGCACCATGACGAGGCCGCGGCCGATGCGCGGGAAGTGCTCGAGGAAGTGCAGCAGGACCGGCACGGAGACGTTGTACGGGAGGTTCGCCACGAGGGCGACGGGGTCACCCGGCAGCTCGGCGACGTCCATGGCGTCCGCGGTGACGACGGTGAGGGAGCCCTCGGACGCGCCCATCGCGGCGATAGTCTCGGGCAGCAGGGCGGCGAGCCGCCGGTCGATCTCGACGGCGGTCACGCTCGCGCCCGCCTCGATGAGCCCGAGCGTGAGGCTGCCGAGGCCCGGGCCGATCTCCACGACGCGCTCGCCGGCGGCGACGTCGGCGGCCGCGACGATCTTCCGGACGGTGTTCCCGTCGATGACGAAGTTCTGCCCGAGCTTCTTCGTCGGCGACAGGTCGAGGTGCTGCGCGAGCTCGCGCACCTCGGCGGGTCCGAGCAGCTTCACCATGTGCACAACGCTATCCGCCCGCTCCTCCCGGGTGTCCCTCGCTCACTCAGGGTGTTCCTCGCTCAATCAGGGTGGTTTTCACCCTGAGCGGCGGCAAAACGCCCTGAGCGAACGGAGGGGATTGCGGTCAGGACCAGGGGCCGTAGACGGCGAGGGCGTTTGCGTGGACGCGCTCGGCGAGGGCGGCGACGTCGATGCCGCGCACCTCGGCCATGGCGCGGAGCGTGACCGGGATGAAGGCGGGCGCGTTCTGCCGGCCGCGGAAGGGGTGCGGCGTGAGGAACGGCGCGTCCGTCTCGACGAGGATGCGGTCGAGCGGGGTGATCGCGAGGGCCTCGCGGAGATAGCCGGCGTTCTTGAACGTCACCGTGCCGGCGAAGGAGAGGTGGCAGCCCGCGTCCAGCGCGCGGCGCGCGAAGTCCGCGTCGCCGGAGAAGCAGTGCAGGACCGTGTGCTCCGCCGCGCCGACGCGGGCGAGCACGTCGAGGACGGCGTCGTGCGCGTCGCGGTCGTGGATCTGGACGGCGAGGCCGCGCCGCCTCGCGATGGCGATGTGGCCCTCGAAGCTCGCACGCTGGGCGTCGAGCGCGTCGGCGCGCTCCCTGTCGCCACCCTCCGGCCCTCCGGCCTCGCCGGGCAGGCGGAAGAAGTCGAGGCCCGTCTCGCCGAGCGCGCGGACGCGCGGGTGCGCGGCGAGCTCGTCCAGCGTGCGCAGCGCATCGTCCAGCTCGCCGGCGGCCGCGAGCGCCGGCGCGTCGTTCGGGTGGATCGCGATGGCCGCGAGCACGCGCTGGTCGCGCTCGGCAAGTGCGACGGCCCAGCGGCTGTCGGCGAGGTTCGTGCCGACCTGCACGACGCCGACGATCCCGACGGCCGCGGCGCGGTCGAGCTCGGCGACCGCCTCGGCGATGCCCGGCGGCTCCTCGCCATCGGCCCAGACGGGGACGTCGTCGGAGAAGTTGAGGTGGGTGTGGTCGTCATGGACGGGGAAGGGGAGGGGCTCGATCGCCGGCCCCCTCGACTCGCTGCGCTCGCTCAGGGAGCCAGGTGCTGGCCCGCCGGTCGAGGCATCCGTCACTGCGCGTCGTCCAGCAGCTCGATCCGCGGGAAGAGCGGCGGGTCGAGGAGCGAGACGCGCCCGCCGCCGGTCTCGACCGCGGCACGGATGTCCTGCGCGGCGAGCACGCCCTCCCCGCCGAGCGCGGGCCAGAGGCGCGCGGTCGCCTGCGGGAGCACGGGGGCGAGGAGCACGGCGAGCGTCTTGAGCCCGAGGACGGCGACGCCGAGCACGGTGGCGAGGCGATCCCGCGAGGCCGGATCCTTCGCGAGCGCCCAGGGCTCCTCGTCGGTGATGTAGCCGTTCAGCGTCTGGACGAGCGTTCTCGTCGCGCCGAGCGCCTCGTCGATCGCGAAGCGGTCGATCGCGTCGTTCGCCTGCGCGACGGCCTGGCGGACGGCGTCGAGGATGAACTCGTCGCCGCGCGTGAGGTCGCCGACCGACGGGACGGCGCCGCCGAAGTACCGCTCGACCATCGCGACGACGCGCGAGGCGAGATTGCCGAGGCCGTTGGCGAGCTCCGCCTGGTAGCGCGCCGAGAGGTCCTCCCAGGAGAAGGAGCCGTCCTGCCCGAAGGTGATCGCCGACAGGAAGTAGTAGCGGAACGCGTCGGAGCCGAAGACGTCGGTGATCTCGTTCGGCGCGATGCCGGTGAGCTTCGACTTCGACATCTTCTCGCCGCCGACGAGCAGCCAGCCGTGGCCGAACACCGTCTTCGGCACCTCGAGACCGGCGGCGAGGAGCATCGCCGGCCAGATGACGGCGTGGAAGCGCGCGATGTCCTTGCCGACGATGTGCACGGCCGGCCAGCGGCGCTCGAACTCGGCCTCCTCCTCGCCGTAGCCGATCGCGGAGACGTAGTTCAGCAGCGCGTCGAACCACACGTAGACGACATGCGTCTCGTCCCACGGGACGCGCACGCCCCAGTCGAAGGAGCTGCGCGAGATGGAGAGGTCCTCCAGCCCCTGCTTCACGAACTGGACGATCTCGTTGCGCACCGAGGCGGGCTGGACGAACTCCGGCCGCGTCTCGTACAGGTCGAGGAGCTGCTGCTGGAACGCGCTCATCCGGAAGAACCAGTTCTGCTCCTTGAGCACCTCGACCGGCCGGCCGTGGATCGGGCAGACCAGGCGGCCGGCGAACTCGCCGTCCTCCGGGGTGACCAGGTCGCCGGGGCGCTTGTACTCCTCGCAGCCGACGCAGTAGTAGCCCTCGAACTCGCCCGCGTAGATGTGGCCGTCGTCGTAGAGCTTCTGCAGGAACCGCGCGACGGTCCGCTCGTGCCGCTCGTCGGTCGTGCGGATGAAGTCGTCGTTCGCGATGTCGAGCGTCTGCAGCAGCGGCTTCCAGGCCTCCTCGACGAGCTTGTCGGCCCACTCGCGCGGCGTGACGCCGTTGGCCGCGGCGGTGCGCATGATCTTCTGCCCGTGCTCGTCAGTGCCGGTGAGCAGCCAGGTGTCGTCCCCGCGCTGCCGGTGCCAGCGGGTGAGGACGTCGGCGGCGACCTCCGTGTAGGCGTGCCCGATGTGCGGGACGTCGTTCACGTAGAAGATCGGCGTCGTCAGGTAGAAGGACTGGCCGGCGGACACCGGACAAGTCTATTTGCCTTTGCTACCGGGCCCTCAGGGCGGCGTCGTAGAGCGACTTCTTGGAGAGACCGGTCTCCTCGGCCACGGTCGACGCGGCCTCCTTGAGCTTGGCGCCGCCCGAGACGAGCGACAGGACGCGCTCGAGCGCACCCGCCTCGTCCGCGACCGGCGCCGGGGCGCCGCCGACGACGACGCAGATCTCGCCGCGGGCGCCGTCCGCGAAGCGCTCGGCGAGCTCGCCGAGCGGTCCGCGCACGACCTCCTCGTGCAGCTTCGTCAGCTCGCGGGCGACCGCCGCGGGCCGGTCCGCGCCGAAGGCCGCGGCCAGCTCGGCGAGCGAGTCGCCGATGCGGTGCGGTGACTCGAAGAAGACCATCGTGCGCCGCTCGGCCGCGAGCGCCGCGAGGGCGTTCTGCCGCTCCCCCTGCTTGCGCGGCAGGAAGCCCTCGAAGCAGAAGCGGTCCGTCGGCAGTCCCGAGAGCGCGAGGGCGACGAGCGGGGCGCTCGGGCCCGGGAGGACGGTGACGGGGATCCCCGCGTCGGCGGCGGCGCGCACGAGGACGAAGCCGGGGTCGCTGACCGTCGGCATGCCCGCGTCCGTCATGACGAGGACGTCCTCCTCGGCGGCGACGGCGACGACCTCGGCGGCGCGGTCCCGCTCATTGTGGTCGTGCAGGGCGATGAACCGGGCGCGGCTCGTGAGCCCGAGCGCCCGGATGAGGTGCTGCGTCGTCCGCGTGTCCTCGGCGGCGATGACGGAGGCGGTGCTCAGCGCCTCCCGCAGCCGCGCGCTCGCGTCGCCGAGGTTCCCGATCGGCGTCGCGGCGAGGATGAGCACCCGCCCATTCTCCCGGCTCGATCCGTTTTCAGGGACAGAAGGGGGTTCGAACGCAATACGCGCTCGTGACGGCCCCTGTCCCTGAAAACGGATCGAAGAACGCGCTCAGTAGGCTGGCCGGGTGAGCGGCCGGGACTTCGACACGGTGATGGCCGCGGGGCCGGAGACCGGACGCCCCGCGCCGGCGTGGCGGGTCGGATCGGCGCTCGACGACTGGTGGGGGCGCCGCTCGTCGCCGACACGGACGCTGCTGCGGGTCGCGGCGCCGACCGCGGTCATGCTCACGGCCGGACTCACCCGCCTGATCGGCCTCGGGCACCCCGCCGAGCTCGTCTTCGACGAGACGTACTACGTGAAGGACGCCTGGACGACCTGGAACCTCGGCTACGAGGCCGCGTGGCCGCAGCCGCCGGCCGGCGAGCCGGAGGACTGGGTGAACCGCGAGTTCGCCGCGGGCCGCACCGACCTCTTCCTGACCGACCCCGCCTTCGCCGTGCACCCGCCGCTCGGCAAGTGGCTCATCGCGCTCGGCATGGCCGCCGTCGGGCCTGGGAACCCCTTCGGCTGGCGGATCGCCGTCGCCATCGCCGGCATCGCGCTCGTCGGGCTGACGATGCTCGTCGCGCACCGGCTGACGCGCTCGCTCGTCGTCGCGACGCTCGCCGGCGGCCTGCTCGCGATCGACGGCAACGGCATCGTGATGAGCCGGATCGGCCTGCTCGACACCTTCCTCGCGCTCTTCGCGCTGCTCGGCTTCTGGTTCGTGCTCCTGGATCGAGCGCGCACGCGACGCACGGGCGCGTTCTGGAACCGCCCCTGGCTGATCGCCGCCGGCCTCGCGCTCGGCGCGGCGACGGCGGTGAAGTGGAGCGGGCTCTGGTTCATCGTCGTCTTCGGGGTGTGGACCGTCGTCGCGGACGCGATCGATCGGCGCGACGGCTGGGAGGCGCCGCGGCGCGCGCCCGTGAACTTCCTGCTCTTCGTGCCGCCCGCGCTCGCCGTCTACCTCGCGTCGTTCTCCGGCTGGTTCGCGACGGAGGGCGGCTACTACCGCCAGTGGGCGGCGCAGGGCGACCACGCGTGGACGGGCTTCTTCTCCTGGGTGCCGCTGCCGGTCCAGAGCTTCCTGCACCTCCAGGGCGAGGTGCTGCGCTTCCATGCCGACCTGCACTCCGATCATCCCTACAAGTCGCAGGCGTGGTCGTGGCTCATCCTCGGCCGGCCGACCGCGTTCTGGTACCAGAGCGCGACGCCGGACACGGATCCGTCCTGCACGGCGGACTCCTGCGGCGCGCTCATCACCGATCTGCCGAACCCGCTCATCTGGTACGCCTCGATCGCCGCGCTCGTCTGGCTCGTCGTGATCGCCGTCCGGCGCCTCGACCGGCCCGCGATCGCCGTGCTGATCGGCTTCGGCGCCGGCTTCGTGCCCTGGCTCTTCCTGCCGGAGCGCACGACGTACTTCTTCTACTCGATCGCCTACCAGCCGTTCCTCATCATCGGGCTCGCGCTGGCGCTGCGCGCGATCCTCGGCAGGCGGGACGATGAACGCTCACGCAGGACGAGCGGGATCGTCGCCGTCGCGGTCTTCCTCGGCGTCGCCACGGCGCTGAGCGCGTTCTTCTGGCCGGTGTGGACCGGGGCGATGGTCGACCTGCGGTTCCTGCAGCTCCACTACTGGTCGCCGACCTGGATCTAGCGGTCGGCCGGGACCTCGCGCTGGTCCGGGCCGCTATAGGCGGAGAGCGGGCGGATGAGCGAGTTCGCCGCCTGCTGCTCGAGGACGTGCGCGGTCCAGCCGGTGACGCGGGAGGCGATGAAGAGCGGCGTGAAGAGCTCCGTCTCGAAGCCCATGAGGTCGTAGGCGGGGCCGGAGGGGTAGTCGAGGTTCGGCTTGATGCCCTTGCGCTCGACCATCGCGGTCTCGAGCGCGTCGTAGAGCGCGAGCACGTCCGGCCGGTCGTAGAACTCGACGAGCCGCTCGAGGCTCGCCTTCATCGTCGGCACGCGGCTGTCGCCGTTCTTGTAGACGCGGTGGCCGAAGCCCATGATCTTCCGCTTCGCCGCGAGGGCGTTCTCCAGCCATTCGACCGCGTGCTCGGCCGAGCCGATCTCGCGGAAGGCGTGCATGACCGCCTCGTTCGCGCCGCCGTGGAGGGGGCCCTTGAGCGCGCCGATCGCGGCGGTGACGGCGGAGAACACGTCGGAGAGCGTGCTCGCGACGACCCGCGCGGTGAACGTGCTCGCATTGAACGAGTGCTCCGCGTACAGCGTCATCGACACGTCGAAGGCCTCGACGACGGGCAGCTCCGGCACCTCGCCGAAGGTCATGTGCAGGAAGTTCGCCGAGTAGGAGAGGTCGTCGCGCGGCTCGACGGGCTCGAGCCCGCGGCGGCGGCGCTGCGCGTAGGCGACGATCGCGGGCAGCGCGGCCCACAGCGTCGCGGCGCGGTCGAGGGTGAGCTCGGGATCGATCCACGTCGGGTCGGCCTTGAGCGTCGGATCGAGCGCCCCGATCGTCGAGACGGCGGTGCGGACGACGTCCATCGGGTCGGCCGTGAGCGGCAGCTCGTCGATGACGCGCTTGACGCGCTGGTCGAGGCGGCGGCGGTCCCGCTCGAGCGTCGTGAACGCCTCGAGCTGCACGGCGTCCGGGAGCTCGCCCTCCCACAGCAGGAACGCGACCTCCTCGAACGTGCACCGCTCGCTGAGCTCCTGCACCGGGTAGCCGCGGTACAGCAGCGAGTTCGTCTCCGGATTGACCTTCGAGATCGCGGTCGTGTCGGCGACGACCCCCGCGAGCCCCTTGCGGATCTCCGGCTGCTCGGTCATGGGCCCTCCTCGGCTCGTGCCCCCTACGCTACCGCCCGCCTCTTCGCCCGGGCGGGGCTACTTGCTCCTGCGACCTCAAGAAGGGTTGAGAACTCAAGATCAGTTGAGACCTTTCAGCGCGGGGCCTTGCACCAGCGCCGACGATGAGCCGGCGCTATCCGTGGAAGTGGTGCTCGATGCTGAAGTTGAAGACGTTCGAGTCGAAGGCGCTGTAGGCCTCGTAGTCGAGGAGCTCGTAGAGCCGGGCGCGCGTCTGCATGTTCGCCACCTCGCTGCGCAGCGAGCCCTCGGCGAGCAGGGTGTCGAGCGCGCGCTCGGCGGCGCCCATCGCGGTGCGCAGCAGCGAGACGGGGTGGATGACGACGGAGACCCCGGCGTCCGCGAGCTGCTCGCGGGTGAAGAGCTCCGACTTCCCGAACTCGGTCATGTTCGCGAGGACCGGGACGTCCCCGAGCGCCGCCTTCATCTCGGCGAACTCCGCGAGGCTCGTCATCGCCTCGGGGAAGACCATGTCGGCGCCGGCCTCGACGAGCATCTGCGCGCGGTCGATCGCGGCCTGCATGCCGCTGACCGCGCGGATGTCGGTGCGGGCGATGATGAGGAGGTTCGGGTCGCGGCGGGCGCGCGCGGCGGCGGAGATGCGCTGCAGCGCGGTCGCATCGTCGACGACCGACTTGCCGTCGAGGTGGCCGCAGCGCTTCGGATTGACCTGGTCCTCGATATGGAACCCGCTGACGCCGGCGGCCTCGAGCGTCTGCACCGTGCGGGCGACGTTCATGGCCTCGCCGAAGCCGGTGTCGGCGTCGATGATCGTCGGCAGGTCCGTCATCCGCGAGATCTGCCCGCCCCGTGTGCCGACCTCCGTGAGCGTCGTCAGACCGACGTCGGGCAGCCCGAGGTCGGCGGCGATGACGGCGCCCGAGATGTAGACGCCGTCGAAGCCCTTGTCCTGGATGAGGCGCGCGCTGAGGGGGTTGAACGCGCCGGGGAAGGTGAGCAGCTCCCCCGCCGCGATCCGCTCGCGCAGCCGCGCGCGCTTCTCCGCGGGCGAGGTCTCGGTGTACAGCATCAGAACACGCCCCGCGCGACCGGCGCCGCGATCATCGGATCGACGAGCGGGATGACGGTGAGCCCGCGAAGCTCCTCGGGCCGCAGCTCGGGCAGTCGCTCCGCGAGGCCGAGGAAGCGCTCGACCTCGGCGTCGGCGAGGACGCCCGCCGCGAGCTTCCGGAACTTGCCGACGTAGTCGGCCCGGGCGAAGGGCCTCGCGCCGAGCGGATGCGCGTCCGCGACGGCGATCTCGTCCACGATCCGCTCGCCGTTCGCCAGCTCGATCTCGACGCGGCCGCCGAAGGCCTTCTCCTTCGGATCCTCCGAGTGGTACCTGCGGGTCCACTCCGGATCCTCGAGCGTCGTGACCTTGCGCCACAGCTCGACGGTCTCGGGACGCTGCGCACGCGCCGGGAGGTACGAGCCGACATGGTCCCACGCGCCGTCCTGCAGCGCGACGGTGAAGATGTAGGGGATCGAGTGGTCGAGCGTCTCGCGGGAGGCCGTCGGATCGTACTTCTGCGGGTCGCCCGAGCCGGAGCCGATGACGTAGTGCGTGTGGTGGCTCGTGTGCAGGACGATGCCGGCGACGTTCGCGGCGTCGCGCAGCTCGGGGCGTTCGATCCCCAGTCGCCGCGCGAGGTCGATCCAGGCCTGGGCCTGGTACTCGGCGGAGTGCTCCTTCGTGTAGGAGTCGAGGATCGCCCGGCGCGACTCGCCTCTGGCCGGCAGCGGGACCGTGTAGTCGGCGGCCTTGCCGTCGAGCAGCCAGGCGATGACGCCGTCCTCGCCCTCGTAGATGGGAGCGGGACTCGTCTGGCCGCGCAGCGCCCGGTCGACCGCCTCGACCGCCATCTTCCCCGCGAAGGCCGGCGCGTGCGCCTTCCACGTGGAGATCTCGCCCTTGCGCGACTGCCTCGTCGCCGTCGTCGTGTGCAGCGCCTGGCCGATCGCCTGGTGGATCGTCTCCGCGCTCAGGCCGAGCAGCGTGCCGATGCCGGCCGCCGCCGAGGGGCCGAGGTGGGCGACGTGGTCGATCTTGTGCTTGTGGAGGGAGATCCCCTTCACGAGGTCGATCTGGACCTCGTAGCCGGTGACGATGCCGCGCAGCAGCTCGGATCCCGTGCGGCCGAGGTGCTGGGCGACGGCGAGGATCGCCGGGATGTTGTCGCCGGGATGCGAGTACTCGGCCGCGAGGAAGGTGTCGTGGTAGTCGAGCTCGCGGACGGCGACGCCGTTCGCCCATGCGGCCCATTCGGGCGAGGTGAGCTCGTCCGAGCCGAACACGGTCGCGCCCGAGCCGCCCTTCGACACGAGGTGCGACTCGGCCTGCGCGCGCGCGGCGAGCACCGGACCGCGGCCGAGGCTCGCGATCGCGACCGCCGCGTTGTCGATGACGCGGTTGACGACCATGTCGGTCACGTCGGCATCCGGCTCGAGGCTCGCACCCTCCGCGGCGAGCTCCGCGAGCTTCCAGGCGAGCTGCTCGCTGCGGTCATGCTGCTCGGCCGAAGGCCAGACTCGGACGCGGTGGTCGATCATGCGACCATTCTGCCCGCACCGCGCACCCCCAGTTTCCTGGGATGTCCTTTACCGTCGCGGCGCGGCACACTGGACGCGTGCCATCCCTGGTCGCCGAGCGCGTGCGTGCCGACATCGAGGTGCTCTCGCATGCCGGCCTGCACCTCGACGCGTTCCTCGCCGAGGCGACCGCGTCGCTGCGCCGCGCCGTCCCGTGGGTCGCGGCCTGCGTCGGCCTGCACGATCCGGCGACGCGGATCCTCGCCGGCGCGCTGAAGTACGGCGACCTCCAGGGCAACAACGCGATGGACGGCGTCTTCGGCCGCATCGAGTACGGCGGCGAGGACCCCACCTCGTTCCAGGACATCCACCACGCGGGCCGCACGGCCGTCTCGATGCACGTCGACACCGGCGGCGAGGTGGAGCGCTCCGAGCGCATGGCCCAGCTCATGGTGCCGTACTACGGCTACTTCGACGAGGCGCGCTTCCTCTTCGAGGAGGGCGAGACGTTCTGGGGCTCGCTGTCGATCTTCCGCGGGCCGGACGACCCTGCGTTCTCCGCCGAGGACACCGGCTGGCTCGCGAGCCTCTCCCCCGCGTTCGCCCGCGGCGTCCGCGCCGGACTCGTCGCGCAGGTCGCCGCCGCGATCGACGCGCAGGCCGTCGGCCCGGCCGTCATCCTGCTCGACGGCCGCGACCGCGTCACGCAGCTCAGCCCCGGCGGCCGGGAGCGGCTCACGGAGATGCTGCTCGGCGAGCACAGCGGCGACCCCTTCAGCGTCGTGACGGCGCTCGCCGGGAGCGCCAGGCGCTTCGCCCGCGGGGAGACGGCGATGCCGCCGCGCGTGCGGGTGCGGACCCGCTCGGGTCTCTGGCTGCTCCTGCACGCCTCCCCGCTGTCGGACGCGAGCGGCGCGGCCGCGGGCGACGTCGTCATCACGATCGAGGAGGCCCGCCCGCCGGAGGTCGTGGACCTCGTCGTCGCGGCCTTCGGGCTGACCGCGCGCGAGCGCGACGTCACCCGGATGGTGCTGCAGGGGGCAGACACCCGGGAGATCGCCGCGGCGCTCTTCCTCTCGCCGTACACCGTGCAGGACCACCTCAAGTCCGTCTTCGACAAGGCCGGGGTGCGCAGCCGCCGCGAGCTCATCGCGAAGGTCTACACGGACCAGTACGAGCCGCGCATCCAGTCCCAGCTCGGCGCGGACGGCTGGTTCGCGCAGCCCTGACGCCGTAGTGTCGTTTGTATGACAATGCCGTCAGCCGACACCCGCGCCGCGATCGACGATCTCTACGCGACCTACCTGTGGGCCCTGGACCTGCAGGACATCGACGACTACGTGAGCGTGTTCTGGGATGACGCCGTCCTGAAGGAGACGCAGCTCGACGGCACGATCGAGGTGTGGCGCGGGGCGCCCGCCATCCGCGCGTTCACCGAGGGCCACTTCGGCGGCTACGGCGGCCACCAGCACCGCGAGACGACGCGGCGGTACCTGCCCGTCCCCGGCCGGGACGACCAGTGGGTGCTGCTCTCCTACTGGTTCGCCTCGCATCGCGAGCCGACGACGAACGAGATCGCGTTCTTCTCCACCGGCCTGTCCCGCGACGTCGTCGAGGCGCGGGACGGCGTGTGGCGCTTCGCCGAGCGCGGCATCTCGCGCTGGCCCGCCGACCCGCGGGCGGCGCTGCAGGCCATCGCCGACGCCTGAAGGGGAGAGGACTCCTCGACGGAATCCCCTCCCCCTGCGCGGCCGCGCCGGACGGCGCGAGGACGCGCGGCGCTCAGCCGCGCAGCGCCGCCGAGGCGACGAAGCGGCCCGCCGGGTCGAAGCGCCGCGCCTCCGCGACGAGCCGCTCCGCGCTCGTGCCGTATCGCTCTGCGGTCTCGCCCGCGCCGTCGGCGAAGGTGAGCAGGACCGACGGCACCCGGTAGGGCTCGAGCGTCGCGATCACGGCGCGCGTCGCCGCGGTCCCGGCGGCCGCGGCCTCCGGCGTCGGCGCGACCGCGATCGCATAGGCGGCGAACGCACCGGCGATGCCCGACACCGCGCCGGCGCCGGCCTGAGGGCGGCCGAGGGCCCCGCCGAGCTGACGGAGCTCCGCGAACATCACGCCGCTCGCCGGACCGGCCGCGGCGAGGAAGGCCTCGACGGCCGCGTCCGGCAGGACGTCGACGACGGCATGCGCCGAGACGCCCGGCGTCGGCTGCGGCGGGTCCATGTGCACCGAGAGGAGCTGCGGCGCGGGGATCCGGCCGAAGGTGTCGAGCTCCGGCGCGAGCCGGCGCAGCGGCTCGAGGATGTCCGCGGCGCTCGCGTCGTCCCCGACGATCGCGCCGTCGACGACGACGACGGAGCGGCCGGAGAGGAACGGCGGCAGCTCCGGGATCGGCGGGAAGTGCATGATCCGGAAGCTCGTCGTGACCTGCTCGGAGGCGGTGGCCGCCCAGTCGCGCCACCCGGCGAGGACGTGCCGCGCCTCGGAGGCGTCCCAGAGCAGCATGCCGCCGACGATGTCGCGGACGGGGAGCAGGTCGAGCTCGATCGCCGTGACGACGCCGAACGCGCCCGCGCCGCCGCGCACCGCCCAGAACAGCGCCGAGTTCTCCTCGTGGCTCGTCCGGACGATCGTGCCGTCCGCCGTCACGAGCTCGACCGCGCGGATCGAGTTGACGGCGAGGCCGTGCAGCCGCGCGTAGAAGGAGAGGCCGCCGTGCAGCGCGTAGCCCGCGACCGCGACGTCGCCGGCGCTGCCGTGCAGCGCCGTGAGGCCGTGCGGCGCGGCCGCCGCGACGACGTCCTGCCACAGGGTGCCGCCGAGCACGCGCGCCGTGCGCGCCTCCGGGTCGATCGTGACGCCGGTGAAGTCCTTCAGGTTCACGAGGACGACGTCGGCGAGATCCTCGCCGACGAGCGCGGCGGCCGCGTGGCCCGTGCTCTGCGGCGCGACCCGCAGGCCGGTCTCGGCGGCGGCGCGGACGACCGCGGCGACCTCCTCGGCACGGCGCGGTAGCGCGACCGCGGCGGGACGCAGGTCGACGGCGGTGTTCCAGGCGGCGCGCGCGGCGTCGTAGCCGTCGTCGCCCGGGTAATGGACCGGGGTGGACGCGAGGTCGCGGACGGTGGCCGCGAAGAGCGCCGACTCGGTGATGGTCATGATTCCTCCGATGGGGGTTCGTGTATGCGTCACCCAGCGTCGCGGGCGGGCGTGCTCCGGACCATCCCGGGGGCCGGTGGAATCGGCTCCCCCACATTCCTGGGATGCCGCTGCGGCCCAGGAGGCGGCACACTGGTCGTATGTCCGCACTGATGGCCGAGCGCGTCCGCAGCGACGTCGACGTGCTGTCGCGCGCCGGCCTCGGCCTCGAGGAGTTCCTGACGGAGGCGAGCGAGTCGGTGCGGCGCGCGGTCCCCTGGGTCGGCGCCTGCATCGGCACGCACGACCCGGCGACGCGGATCCTCTCCGGCGCGCGGAAGTACGGCGACCTCGACGGCCGGAACGAGCAGGACCTGCTCTTCGCCGAGATCGAGTACGGCTCCGACGAGGAGACGACGGTGCGCCGGCTGCACGCCTCCGGCCGGCCCGCGATCTCGATGCGCCAGGAGACGGGCGGGGAGATCGAACGCTCCGTCCGCATGGCCCGGCTCATGCGGCCCTACTTCGGCTACGCCGACGAGGCGCGACTCGTCTTCACCGAGGGCGAGAGCTTCTGGGGCGCGATGTCGGTCTTCCGCGGGCCGGAGGACGCCGCGTTCTCGCCGGCGGAGATCGCCCTCCTCGGCTCGCTGTCGGGCGCGTTCGCCCGCGGCGTCCGGGCCGGCATCCTCGCGCAGCTCCCCTCGGCGCTCGGCGGTGCGCCGCCGGCGGGAACAGCCGGGGACGGCCCGGCCGTCATCGTGGTCGACGCCCGGGGCGAGATCGTGCAGCTCACCCCCGGCGCCCAGGCCCGGCTCGACCGGCTGAACGACGCACCGCACGCCGGCGACCCGATGAGCGTCATCGGCTCCCTCGTCGGCAGCGCGCGCCGCTTCGCCCGGGGCGAGATCGACACCCCGCCGCGCGTGCGCGTCCGCGCCGCCGATGGCGGCTGGCTCGTCGCGCATGCCTCGCCGCTCTCGAGCACGGAGGCGGGCGGCGATGCCGGCCAGGTGGTCATCACCATCGAGGAGGCGCGTCCGCCGGAGGTCGTCGACCTCATCGTCGCCGCCTTCGACCTCACCGCGCGCGAGCGCGAGATCACCCGGCTCGTGATCCAGGGCGCCGACACGAAGGAGATCGCCGCGACCCTCTTCGTCTCGCCGTTCACCGTGCAGGACCACCTCAAGTCGGTGTTCGACAAGGCCGGCGTGCGCAGCCGCCGCGAGCTCGTCGCCCGGATCTACTTCGATCAGTACGCGCCCCGGATGGGCGCACAGCTCGGGCCCTCGGGCTGGTTCGTCGGCGCGTGAGCGGGCCGGCCGGGCGCGGGGCCGTCCGGCAGGGTCGGCAGGGTCGGCCTACCCGTCGACGAACCGGAGGAGGTCGCCCGGCTGGCAGTCGAGCACCCGGCAGATCGCCTCGAGGGTGCTGAACCGCACGGCCTTCGCACGGCCGTTCTTGAGCACCGAGACGTTGACCGGGGTGATGCCGATGCGCTCGGCGAGCTCGTTCACGCCGATCCCGCGGGCGGTCATGAGCTCGTCGAGCGCGATGCGGATGGGCATTCAGACCACCTGCGCGAGTTCGTCGTGCTGCTCGGTCGCCTGCCGCAGCAATGCCCGCATGACCACGAGCAGCAGGGCGAGCGCGACGCCTCCGACGATCAGGATCACGAGTCCGATGCCGACGAGCGGCGTCCCGAAGCCGAAGCGGTCGAGGAACACGAGCAGCGCGGCGCCGAGCGCGGCGCTCGCGAAGACGGCCGCGATCAGCGCGTTCACCCAGCGGAACGACGTCGCGCTGAACACCGTGCCCCGTCGCACCTTCGTCAGCAGCGGCCAGACGCAGACGAGCGCGATCTGCCCGCAGGCGAGGATCAGGATCGCCGCGACGAGAACGGTGACCCGCGCCCAGTCGTAGGGGCTCTGCTCCGGCAGCCAGCTCATGCCGTACGCCAGCGCCGGCAGGACGAGCGCCTGGATGACGGCGATCGCGAGCACGAGGATGACGAGCAGCGTCTTGAGCAGGTACTCCAATGGCCGGGACATCGATACTCCTATCGTTTTTCGATAGGCACGAGGATATCTATCGAGAAACGATAGGTCAAGCAGGGCGCATCATGAAACCGATCACCGAGGCCGGGCGTTCGACGTTCGTACCACCTCGCCGCGGCACCGAGCTCCTCGATCGCCTCTGCGTGTTCACGCCGGCCTCGCGTCACTTGCGGAACGCGCCAGCTCGGCGCGGAGGCGAGCGTGTGCTTCGCGGCCGTCGACCAGCTTGGCGGTGCCGGTCAGGATCTCCCGGACGCGTCGATCGACGACCTCGTCCCACGCGGCGTCGACCCCGGCCTGGTCGTCACCGTCCTGGTCGACGCTGAGCAGGAGCTGCCGAGCCGCCTCAAGGCGCTCTTCGGGGTCGAGCGCCTTGCACGCCTCGATGACCTCCTGCAGTGTCATGGTCAGAGTGTGCGACCGGGCACTGACGGTCCGACCGGATCCGCGAGGCTACCGCCAGCCGAGGCCCGGGGCGACATGCTCCACGATGTCGAGCGCCTCTTAGATGAGCATCCGCTTACGACGAACTCGGCACCGACTACGTCAAGACCGGCCTGATACAACGGGCGGCTTCGCCAGATACGCGGTCTTCGAATCGGGTGAGAATCCGCAACTGCGATAGAAGGCGTGTGTTGACTCCTCCTTCGATCCGGTCAGCAGCATCGCCTTGTAGCAGCCGGCCGCCCATGCTGCTTCGAGCGTGGCGCTCATGATGCGCTTCCCAAGTCCAGTTCCTCGCAACGACTCCTCGACAACGACGTTCTCGATGACTGCGTACGGCGAAGCACTGCGAGTGACGTTCGGAATGACATTCAAGTAGGTCGTGGCGACCACCTTGCCGTCCAGTTCAAGCACGAACAACGTCAGTCCCGACGTCTGAAGAATTGCATCGAACACAGCCCGATCAGTGCCATCTGCCACCTCCGGATCGTCCTCGTGAAGCTGACGATACAGACGGATGACGGCGTCGAAGTCGTCGTGGCTTGCCTCGCGAATCATTGCGTCACTTCCACCCCAGCGGCTTCGCCACGTGCTCCACGATGTTCTGCAAGGCGTGCGCGTTGAAGTCGACGCCGAGCTGGGACGGGATCGTGAGCAGGACCGTGTCGGCGATCTGCAGCGCCTCGTCCTGCTGCAGCTCCTCGATCAGCTCGTCGGGCGGGCCGGCGTAGGAGCGGCCGAAGATCGCCTCGCCGTCGCGGCCGATCGAGCCGACCTGGTCCTCGGAGGCGCGGTCGCGGCCGAAGTACGCCCAGTCCTGCTCGTCCACGAGGGCGAAGATGGAGCGCGAGACGGAGACGCGCGGGGTGCGTTCATGCCCCGCCGCCTTCCACGCCTCGAGGTAGCCCTCGATCTGCTTGCGCTGCTGGACGTGGAAGGGCTCGTTCGACTCGTGCATGACGAGCGTCGAGGACTGCAGGTTGACGCCGAGCTGGGCGGCCCACTCCGCGGTCTTCCGGTTGCCGGCGCCCCACCAGATGCGGTCGCGCAGGCCGGGCGACTGCGGCTCGATGCCGATCGGACCGGGGTAGGGGTTCGGGAACATGGGGCGCGGGTTCGGCTCGGCGAAGCGCGCGCCGTCGATGACCTTGAGGAACACCTCGAAGTTCCCGCGCGCCATCTCCGCCCCGCTCGGGTCGGACTCGTCCGGCTGGTAGCCGAAGTAGCGGAACCCGTCGATGACCTGCTCGGGTGAGCCGCGGCTCACGCCGAGCTGCAGCCGCCCGCCCGCGATGAGGTCGGCGACCGCGGCCTCCTCCGCCATGTAGAGCGGGTTCTCGTAGCGCATGTCGATGACGCCGGTGCCGATCTCGATCCTCGACGTCCGCGCGCCGATCGCCGCGAGCAGCGGGAACGCCGCGCCGTGCTGCCGCGCGAAGTGGTGCACCCGGAAGTACGCGCCGTCGACGCCGAGCTCCTCGGCCGCCTCCGCGAGCTCGATCGCCTGCAGCAGCGTGTCGGCGCCGGTCCGCGCCTGGCTGTGCGGCGAGCTCGACCAGTGGCCGAATGACAGGTAGCCGATGGACTTCGTCACGGCTCCATCCAACCGCATCGAGCAGGACGGCATTCCGATGAGAACGCCCTGACCGTGTTGACTGGAGGCGTGACCGACACCTTCACGACCCCGAACGGCACTACCGGCGCGACGATGAAGCCGAACGCCCTCTTCAAGTGGTTCCTCCGCCAGCAGGCGCGGGCGCTGAAGAAGCCGAAGCGGAAGGCGCCGAAGAACGGTGTCGGAACGCTCCTGCTGCGCACGGTCGGCCGCAAGTCCGGGAACGCGCTCGAGACCCCGGTCGCCTATTGGCCGCAGGCCGACGGCACCTGGCTCGTCTGCGCCTCGGCGGCGGGCGCGCAGCGACACCCGGCCTGGTACTTCAACCTCGCCGCGAGCGCGACGGCCACGATCTGGGTCGGCGGCGAGCAGGTCGAGGTCGCCGCCGCGGAGCTGCACGGCGAGGAGCGCGCGAGGGCGTGGGAGCTCATCACGCGCACCGCGAAGGGCTTCCTCGGCTACACGAAGAAGACCGACCGCGTTCTCCCGGTCATCCGGCTCACCCGCCGCTGATCTGCCGACGTTTCGCGGAGCTTCCGACGATAGAACGTCGGCAATTCCGCGAAACGTCGGCATCTGCGGAGAGGGGGAGCCACGCGCCCCCGGGGCGGCAGCAGGCGCCCGCGTCGGCGGACGGCGGCACGCCCGCTCCTCTCCCTACTCCAGCGCCGCCCCGCGGCGCTCGCGGATCAGCAGCGCCGCCCCCGCCGCCACGACGAACGCCGCCGTGAACATGACGAAGATCGTGACCCGGCCGCCCGCCGCGAGCAGCGGCGCGACGAGGAAGGGCACGATGATCGACGCGATCCGGCCGACGCCGGCGGCCCAGCCGGAACCGGTCGCGCGGACGGAGGTCGGGTAGGACTCCGGGGTGATGGCGTAGACGGCGCCCCAGGCGCCGAGGTTGAAGAAGGACAGCGCCGAGCCGAAGCCGAGGATCGCGGCCTCCCCGGGCATCGTGCCGAAGCACACCGCCGACACCGCGGAGCCGAGGAGGAAGACGACGAGGACGAGGCGCCGGCCCCACCGCTCGATGAGCCACGCGGCGACGAGGTAGCCGGGGAGCTGCGCGGCGGTGATGACGAGCGTGAACACGAACGACGTCGCAAGCGGGTAGCCGTCCGCGACGAGGATCGAGGGGATCCAGAGGAACGCGCCGTAGTAGGCGAAGTTCACGAAGAACCACAGCAGCCAGAGCCCCGACGTCGACCGCCGCAGGCCCGGCGCCCAGAGGCCGGCGACCCGCCGCCAGAACGTGAGCCCGGCCTCGGTCGGCCCCGTGTCGACGAGCGCGGCGCCCGGGCGGTGGCGCAGCGCGAGCGCGCTGTCCCGCCGGATCCACGCCGCGGCCGCGAAGCCGCGCACGACGAGGTCGGCCTCCTCGCGCCGCCCGCGCGCCAGCAGGTAGCGGACCGACTCGGGCATGCCGAAGCGCACGACGGCGGCGTACACCGCGGGCGCCGCGCCGATGAGCAGCGCCCAGCGCCACGCGTCCGGCCCGAGCGGCACGATCGTCGCGCCGACGATCGCCTGCAGGAACCAGCCGATCGCCCAGAACGCCTCGAGCAGCACGATGACCCGGCCGCGGATGCGCCGCGGCGCGAACTCGCTCAGATACGTCGAGGCGACCGGCAGCTCGGCGCCGAGCCCGAGGCCCGCGATGAAGCGGAACACGAGCAGCGCGCCGACCGACCACGACAGCGCGGTCAGCCCGGTCGCGACGCCGAAGATCAGCAGCGTGATCGCGAACACGCTCCGCCGGCCCAGCCGGTCGGCGAGCAGGCCGCCGACGGCCGCGCCGATCGCCATGCCGGCGAAGCCGATCGAGAGGATGAGCGGCCGCTCCTCCGCCGTCGCGAAGCCGTGCTGCACGAGCGCCGCGACGACGAAGGACACGAGCCCGACGTCCATCGCGTCGAGCGCCCAGCCGAGCCCGGAGCCGAAGAGCAGCCTGGTGTGCCGGCGCGACCAGGGCAGCCCGTCGAGCCGTTCCTGGATCTCCGCCGAGCTCTCAGGGATCGCGGTGCCGGTGCTGGTCACGGCCATATTCTCCCGGACCGGGACGCGAGGGGGAACGTTCTGCGCGAACGCGCTCAGGACGCCGCGGCGACTCGCGCCCGCACCTTCTGGTACGGATGCGTCTCGGACTCCCCGATCGCGGCGGCGATGAGCTCCTCGGCCGACTTGTGCTTCCGCCCGAGCGCGACGAAGCGCTTCGTCCACTTGCGCCCGCGCGCGAGGTCGCGGTCGGTGCGGTCCTCGAGCGCGTACAGCAGGCGCGCGGCCGGCGGCAGGAGGTAGGTCATGCCGTCGATCATCCGGCGGGTCGCCCACCTGGCGATGGGCCCCTTGACGTCCGGGTGCCGCAGCGCGTGCGCGGCCTCGGCGGCGTACGACGTGAGCGCCTTCGAGGCCATGTCCGCATGGATGTACGCGTCGAGCTCGGCGAACGTCGCATGATACGGACCGGGGACCCGCAGTGCCTCCGCGCCGATCCTCGACTCGACGACCAGTCGGTCGAGCTCCGCCTCCGTCAGCGGCGAGGGCCCGTACTCCTGATAGCCGCGGGCCGCGCCCCACACGTACGTCCACCACGTCCACTGCTGCCATGCGGGCACCTTGGCGACCTCGACGTGCCCGTCGGCGGGATCGGTCCACCTGGCGCGCTCGTGCAGCATGTCGACATGCGCCGCGGCGGCGTCCGCATGCGCCTTGTCGGCGAACACGGAGTCGCGGAGGTAGGCGGTCGTGCGCTGGAACCGCGCCGCCATCGCCTCGGGGCCCTCGTTCGTCAGCGAGACGCGGGCGAAGTGCGTCATGAGCCCGGGATCGAGGGCCTGCAGGAACACGGCCGCCTGGCCGCCGATCCCCGCGCTCGGGTCGGCGAACACGCGCCACGACACGCTCCCCGGCCCGTAGTACCCGTCGTCGGCGCGCGGCGCGTCGCGCAGGCTCCGGCTCGGTGTCGCCTCGGTCGCACTCATCGGAACCCCCGCTCACGATGGCCGCTGCGCCATCCCGATCAGTATGGCCGAGAACGCGCACGGCGCGGGGACGCTTCCGCGTCGCCCGCGCCGTGCGGTGGTCGTCCTACCGGGAACGCGCGATCACTCGTTGCCGACGGCCTTGTCCACGTTGTCGCGGACCCCGCCGATCTGCTCCTCGAACTTGCCGCCGGTGACCTTGTTGGCGAAGCCGGCGATGCCGTCGAGGATGTTGTCCGAGACGCCCTCCGCCTGCTCGCTGTGCAGGGCGGCGTCGATCTTCTCCTTGTTGTCCTCGATGAGGTCCTTGCCCTTTTCCACGATGTCGTCGAGACCCATGGTGTGCTCCTTCTTCGGTTGCGGGTTGCGGGCGGCTGCGCGAGTGCGTTCGCCGTCTGCATGGAGAGAGTGCGCCTCCGGCGGATCGTGACGCAATAGGCCGGGCGA
>JAGIAU010000059.1:8482-10228 GCA_017744755.1 Microbacteriaceae bacterium | reverse complement strand
CCGGCATCCCGTCGGCCACGCCGCCTCGGGAACCCGGCAGGTTGACGATGAACGCGCCCCGCGCGACCCCGGCGACGCCCCGCGACAGGATCGCGGCGGGGACGCGATCGGCGCCGGCGCGGCGGAGCGCCTCCGCGACGCCCGGGAGCTCCCGCTCGATCACGCGCCGCGTCCCCTCCGGCGTCTCGTCGCGGGATGCGACGCCCGTGCCGCCCGTCGTGAGGACGAGGCGGGCGCCGGAGGCGATGGCCCCCCGGAGCGCGTGCTCCACCGAGTCCGCGCCGTCGGGGACGATCGCCGTCGCGACCGGCCAGCCGGCCGCCTCGAGCGCGGCGACGGCGACCGGGCCGCTCGCGTCGGCGCGCTCGCCCCGCGCGGAGCGATCGGAGACGGTGATGACGATCGCGGAGTGCGGCATCTCGGCTCCTTCCGGGGGAGGTCTGCGGCATGAGGTCTCGATACGCGTCTACGACGCTACTCGACCCGCGAGGAGCGCTGCTCGACCCGCGGTTCAGCGCCGCTCGAGGCGGACGACGACGGCCTTCGACACGGGCGTGTTCGACACGTCGGCGACGGACTCGAGCGGGACGAGGACGTTCGTCTCGGGGTAGTAGGCGGCCGCGTTGCGGCGCGGGGTGTCGTAGGCGACGATGCGGAACTCCTGCGCGCGGCGCTCCTCGACATGCCCGTCGCGGGCGGTCCATTCCGAGACGAGATCGACGATGTCGCCGTCCGCGAAGCCGGCCTCGGCGATGTCGTCCGGGTGCACGAGCACGACGCGACGGCCGTGGTGGATGCCACGGTAGCGGTCGTCCTTGCCGTAGATCGTGGTGTTGTACTGGTCGTGCGAGCGGAGGGTCTGCAGCAGCAGCCGTCCCTCCGGGATGCGCGGGTACTCGAGCTCGTTCGCCGTGAAGCGCGCCCTGCCCATCGCCGTCGCGAAGCTCCGCGAGTCGCGCGGGCCGTTCGGGAGCATGAGGGTGCGCCCCTTGTCGACGCGCGACTCGAAGTCGTCGAAGCCCGGGATGGTGCGCTCGATGTGCCGGCGGATGAGGGCGTAGTCGGTCGCGAGGGCGGGCCAGTCGGCCCGGGGGTGGTTCGCGCCCTTCGGCTCGCCTTCGGCTCGCTCAGGGAGCCAGTTCGACTCGCTGCGCTCGCTCAGGGAGCCGGTCGACTCGCGACCCTCGGAGTCCGCGCCCCAGAGGAGGTCGGCGATCCGGGCGACGATCTGCACCTCGGAGAGGAGGTCCTCCGCGGGCGGCTCGAGACGGCCGCGCGAGGTGTGCACCGCTCCCATGGAGTCCTCGACGGTCACGCGCTGGTCGTCGCGCGGCCGGGAGTCGCCGCGCCGGTCCCGGTCGGTCCGCCCGAGCGTCGGGATGATGAGCGCGCGCCTCCCGGTGACGACATGCGAGCGGTTCAGCTTGGTGGAGACCTGGACGGTCAGGTCGACCTCGCGGATGGCCTGCTCCACGACCTCGGTGTCGGGCGTCGCCGCGACGAAGTTGCCGCCCATCGCCATGAAGAACCGCACCTTGCCGTCCCGCATCGCATGGATCGCCTCGACGACGTCGTGGCCGTGCCGGCGCGGCGCCGTGAAGGCGAACTCGCGGTCGAGCGCGGCGAGGAACGCCTCCGCCGGCTTCTCGTAGATGCCCATCGTGCGGTCGCCCTGCACGTTCGAGTGGCCGCGGACGGGGCAGACGCCCGCGCCGGGCCTGCCGACGTTGCCCTGCAGGAGGAGGA
>JAGIAU010000059.1:0-8472 GCA_017744755.1 Microbacteriaceae bacterium | reverse complement strand
GACGTTCACGACGTCGCGGAGGGTCGCGACCGCGTGCTTGTGCTGCGTGAGGCCCATCGCCCAGCACACGATCGTCTTCTTCGAGACGAGGAGCTTCGCGGCGACCGCCTCGATCTCCGCGCGCTCCAGGCCGGTGGCCTCCAGGACCGACGCCCAGTCGAGATCGCGGACGGCGGCCGCGTAGGCCTCGAAGCCGTCCGTGTACGCCTCGATGAACGCGCGGTCCAGCACATGCCCCGGCGCCCGCGCCTCGCTGTCGAGCAGCAGGTGGCCGAGCGCCTGGAAGAGCGCCTGGTCGCCGCCGAGCCGGATCTGCAGGAACTGGTCGGCCATCGCGGTGCCGCCGAGGAGCATGCCCTTGACCGTCTGCGGGTTCTCGTAGCGGATGAGGCCCGCCTCGGGGAGGGGGTTCACCGCGACGATCGTCGCGCCGCGCTGCTTCGCCGTCTCGAGAGCGGTGAGCATGCGGGGGTGGTTCGTGCCGGGGTTCTGGCCGGCGACGATGATGAGGTCCGCCTCGTGCAGGTCCTCGATCGACACGGTGCCCTTGCCGATGCCGAGCGTCTCGGTGAGGGCCGAGCCGGAGGACTCGTGGCACATGTTCGAGCAGTCGGGGAGGTTGTTCGTCCCGAGGCCGCGGACGAGGAGCTGGTAGAGGAATGCGGCCTCGTTCGACGTGCGGCCGGACGTGTAGAACACCGCGTCGTCGGGGTGCTCGAGGTCGCGCAGCGCGCCGGCGACGAGCTCGAGCGCGGCGTCCCAGGAGATCGGCTCGTAGTGGGCCCGGCCGACGTCCTTGAGCATCGGCGTCGTGAGCCGGCCCTGCTGGCCGAGCCAGTACTCGTCGCGCCCGGCGAGGTCCTGGAGGGAGTGCGCCGCGAAGAACGCAGGCCCGACGCGCCGCAGCGTCGCCTCCTCGGCGACGGCCTTCGCGCCGTTCTCGCAGAACTCGAGGTGCTTGCGCCGGTCGTCCTCCGGCCAGGCGCAGCCGGGGCAGTCGAAGCCGTCCTTCTGGTTGATGGTGAGGAGCGTGCGGGCCGAGCGCGACACGCCCATCTGCTCCTCGGCGATGCGCAGCGCGTTCACGACGGCGGGGATGCCGACCGCGTGCGTCTTCGGCTTCGTGACGCGCACGCGGGTCTCGTCGATGCCCGTCGTCGGTGCCTTCCGCGGCATGTCCGCCCCTCTCGCGCTCCCGCCTCGGCGCCGGAGTGCTGTGCGACCATGATACGAAACGAAGGGGTGACCACTATGTCCGAAGTGGTTCTGGTTTCCGGCGCCGGACTCGCGGCCGTCCGCTCGGAGGCGGTGACGCGGTACCGGCGCGACGATTCCGGGGTGTTCTCCGCCCGCGAGGACGACGACCCGATCGCCGTGGAGGACCCGCTCGAGATCCGCATCGACGGCCAGTCCTGGTCGATCACGATGCGAACGCCCGGCGAGGACCTCGACCTCGTCGCCGGCTTCCTCGTCGGCGAGGGCGTCATCACCTCGCCCGAGCACCTCGCCTCCCTCGGCCATGTGGCGAACGCCCTGAACGGCAACACCGTGAACGCGCAGCTCACGGCAGGCGCGACCCCGCCCGCCGACGCCGCCGCGCGGCACGCCGTCACGACCTCGGCCTGCGGCATCTGCGGCACGGAGTCGATCGACGCGATCGAGAAGCAGGCGCGCTGGTCGCTCGAGTCGGACGAGGTCCGGGTCGACGCCGCCGTGCTCGCCGCGCTGCCCGATCGGCTGCGCGCGGCGCAGACGCTCTTCGACGCGACGGGCGGCGTGCATGCGGCGGGACTCTTCACCGCGGCGGGCGAGCCGCTCTGCGTCCGCGAGGACGTCGGCCGGCACAACGCCGTCGACAAGGTGGTCGGCTGGGCCCTCCGCCAGGACCTGCTGCCGCTGCGCGGCACGGTGCTGCAGGTATCGGGGCGGGCGAGCTTCGAGCTCGTGCAGAAGGCGCGGCTCGCCGGCATCCCCGTGCTCGCGGCGGTGGGCGCGCCGTCGTCGCTCAGCCGCGACCTCGCCGACTCGGCCGGCCTGACCCTCGTGGGCTTCTCGCGCGGGAGGACGTTCTCCGTCTACACGCACTCGCGGCGCGTCGCGGTGTCAGCCTGACGGCCGGCCGCGACCCGGCCCGGCGCCGAATCGCCGAGACAGTACGTCCGAGCGGCACCCGCAGGCGGTGCGAAGCGGCGGCGGTCAGTCGATCGCGAAGCCGCGGGCGTGCGCCGCAGCCGTCACGCGCTGCGCGAGGAGCACGTCGAGCTCGGTGACGCCGCCCGCCGAATGCGTCGAGCTCACGACCTTGACGCTCGGGTAGCGCAGATCGACGTCGGGGTGGTGGTTCAGCTCGTCCGCGATCTCCGCGATCGCGCCGACGAACGCCGCTCCGCTCGTGAAGTCGCCGGTGCGGAAGGTCGCCCAGGCGGATCCCTCGTCGGCCTGCCAGCCCGCGAGGCCGTCCGCCTCGAGGAACCGCTCCGGCGTGATGCGCTCCACCATGCCGCGACCCTACGCCGCAAGCCGTCGACCGGGCTGTGAATGCAGGGTGCGGTCCGCCGACGACGGCGTCAGAGGCCGGCGGCCCTCCGCACGAGCTCCGCGATCCGGGCCTCGACGGCGGGGGTGATCTCCGTGACGGCGAACGAGGTCGGCCACATCTCGCCGTCGTCGAGCTGCGCCGCGTCCTGGAAGCCGAGGGTCAGGTACCGCGACTTGAACTTCGCGGCCTCCTGGAAGAACACGACGACCTTGCCCTTCGCGTCCGCGTACGCGGGCATGCCGTAGAACGTCTTCGGCGCGAGGCCGGGCGCCGCGGCGCGGATGATCGCGTCGAGCCGCTCGCCGATGACGCGGTCCGAGCCCGTCATCTTGTCGATCGCCGCCTCGAGCGCGGCGAGGCCGTCCGCCGCGGTCTGCTGCGCCTTGCGCTCCGCCGCGGCCGCCTTCATCGCGGCCTTCTCCTCGGCGCTGAACGCGCCGCCGTCCTTCGCTGCCATCAGTGCATTCCCTTCCGAGCGCGTTCCGCCGTCACTTCGCCTGCTCGATCCGCAGCAGGTTGCCCGCGGGATCCCGCATGGCCGCGTCGCGGACGCCCCAGAACCGGTCGGCCGGCTCCTCGAGCACGACCGCGCCCGGCGTCGCGCGGATCGCCTCGATCGTGGCGTCGAGTTCGGCGGCGCGGAAGTGCGCGGGCGACAGCTCGCCCTTGGCGAGGAGCGCCGCGAGCGCGTCGCCGTTCTCCGCCGAACGGCCGGCCTCCGGCTGCTCGAGGACGATGCCGACCTCGGGACTGCCCGGCGCCACGAGCGTGATCCAGCGGAAGCCGCCGTTCGCGACGTCGCCGACCACCTGCAGGCCGAGGGCGTCGCGATAGAACGCGAGCGCCGCGTCGGGGTCGTCGACGAGGATGTGGGACTGGCTGAGCGAAACGGTCATGGTCCGACGCTAGACCGCGGGGGCGAGCCGTGCTTCTCCGAAACTGCTCGACTCGGCGGGGCGTTCCGCGGCCGCGCGCCGGCCGCGCCGCGGCCGCGTCGTCCGCATCGCCTGACAGGACGACAGCCCGTCGGCCTCGGCCGCGCCGAGCTCCCGGTATCGCGACGGCGTGACCCCGACGAGCCCGGTGAAGCTCGCCGAGAACGAGCCGAGGCTCGTGCAGCCGACCGCATGGCAGGCGGCGGTGACGCCCGCCCCCGCGCGCAGCAGCGCCTTCGCCCGCTCGATGCGCCGTGTCATGAGATAGGCGTACGGCGTCTCGCCGTAGGCATCGCGGAAGCGGCGGCTGAAATGCGCGGCCGACATGAACGCGCCCCGCGCGAGCCCCGCGACGTCGAGCTCCGCGGCGAACTCGCGGTCCATCCGGTCCCGGGCGCGCCGCAGCCTGCGGAGCTCGTCGAGGTCCACGGCCATGCGTCGATTCTCCCGCGGAACGCGCCGATCGTCACGCGGCGTCACACAGCGTCACCGCCCGTCACATTGATGCGGAACCCGGTGCCGCGGCGAACAATGGCGCACACGATCCACGGCACCGTACCACCGAAAGGCACGACATGAGCGACACCCTCACCGCCTCCGGCCTCGTCTCCGCCGAATGGCTCGCGGAGCACCTGGGCGACGACGACCTCGTCGTCATCGAGGTGAGCGAGGGCCGCCAGGACAGCGGCGTCACGAGCTACGCCGACGGCCACATCCCGGGCGCCGTCGAGTTCCTCTGGTACCGGGACTTCGTCCAGCGTCTCACGCGCGACCTCGCGACCGCCGAGCAGATCACGGAGCTCGCGCAGTCCGCCGGCATCGACCCGGACTCCAAGGTCGTGCTCTACGGCGACGGCAACAACTGGTTCGCCGCCTACGGCGCCTGGGTGCTCCGCTACTACGGCCTCGACGTGGCGCTGCTCGACGGCGGGCGCTACAAGTGGGAGAAGGCGGACGGCCGCGAGCTGACGACCGAGGTCCCGGCCCCGGCGCGCGGCACCTGGGTGTCGCCCGGCCCGGACGCCTCGATCCGCGCGTTCAAGGACGAGGTCCTCCAGGTCTCCCTCGGCGAGCGCGACGGGGTCATCATCGACATCCGCGGCGTCCCCGAGTACCAGGGCGAGATCGGCGTCGCGCCCGGCTTCGGCGGCGAGGCGGCGGCGAAGTGGGGACACATCCCCGGCGCGTTCAACTTCCCGTGGGGCGGCAACGTCAAGGTGCCGAACGACGGCGGCGACGGCACGTTCAAGGACGTCGAGGCGATCCGGGCCCGCTACGCGGAGCAGGGCATCGACGGCTCGAAGCCGATCTACGTCTACTGCCGCATCGGCGAGCGCGCCTCGCACACGTGGTTCGCGCTGACGCAGCTCCTCGGCTACGACGCGAAGGTCTACGACGGCTCCTGGACCGAGTGGGGCAACTCGGTCGGCACGCCCGTCGCGAACCCGACGCTCGAGAAGTCGGGAGGCTTCTCCGGGCTCTGGGGCGGCAATTAGCCTCCCCGCACGGTATGGCGGCGGCGCCGGTGTCCTCGGACCCGGCGCCGTTGCCGTTCGCCCGTGCCTTTTTCAGGCCTCGCGCGCGGTATTCAGGAGAATCGGCGGGCCGACGCGCTGGGACACCTGAATACCGCGTGTGAGGCCTGAAAAAGGCGTCTCAGATCGAGTACAGGTCCGTCTGGTCGGGGGCCTTCTTCCGCACGTCCTTCGCGGGGACGCCGACGAGGACTGAGCCGGCGGGGAACGACTTCGTGACGACGGCGTTGCCGCCGACGACGGTGTCGTCGCCGACCGTGACGGGGCCGAAGATCTTCGCCCCGGCGCCGACGGTGATGCGGTCGCCGAGCGTGGGATGGCGCTTGCCGGGCTGCGACTTCGCGTTGCCGAGCGTGACGCCGTGATACAGATGCACGTCGTCGCCGACTTCCGCGGTCTCGCCGATGACGATCCCCATGCCGTGGTCGATCGTGAGCCGGCGGCCGATCGTGGCGCCGGGGTGGATCTCGACGCCCGTCAGGAAGCGCGTCACCTGCGAGACGAAGCGGCCGAGGAACTTCGCCCGGTGCGTCCACAGCCAGTGGGCGAAGCGATAGCCCCAGACGCCGTGCATGCCCGAGTAGAGCAGCCAGATCTCGAACGATGAGCGCGCGGCAGGGTCACGGCGCTTGACCGCCGCGATGTCCTCCCGCACGCTCACCGTTCCAGCCTACGAACTTCTGCGGGGCGGGCTACTCCGCCGCGGCCGCGTCGCGTGCGGCCTTCCACGCCTGGAACTCGGCGAACTCGTCCGCCGACATCCGCGGCTGGCGGACCGGACGCTCGGCGCGCTCGGCGAACGGGCGCTCGGCACGGTCTGCGCGGGGTGCACGGTCCTCGCGGTTGAAGCGCGGCCTGCCCTCGCCGTCGCGGCGCGGACGCGTCGTGGCACGGTCCTCCCACTCGGCCTCGATGCCCGCGGTTCGCAGCTGCTCCTCGAGGCGGCGGCGGCGGGACGGCGAGATGACCGTGATGACGGTGCCCTGCGCGCCGGCGCGGCCGGTGCGACCGGCGCGGTGCAGATACGTCTTGTGGTCGTCGGGCATGTCCGCCTGGATGACGAGGTCGATGTCGTCGACGTGGATGCCGCGCGCCGCGACGTCCGTCGCGACGAGCGAGCGGACGTCGCCGCGGGTCAGGAGCTGCAGGTTCCGGTTGCGGCGGGCCTGGTTGAGGTCGCCGTGCAGGCTCGTCGCGGGGATGCCGGAGATCATGAGCCCCTCGGCGACCTCCTCGGCGAAGGCGCGGGTCCGGGTGAAGACGATCGAGCGGCTCGCCGACTCGACGAGCTCGCGGACGACGTCGCGCTTCGCGGAGGCGTCGACCATGAGCACCTTGTGCGTGATCGTCGAGGACGCCTGATCCTCGCCCGCGACCTCGTGCACGGAGGGCTCACGCAGGAACTCGCTCACGAGCGCCTCGATCGCGGCGTCGAGCGTCGCGGAGAAGAGCAGGCGCTGCGAGCCGTCCGGGGTGAGACGGAGGATCCGCTGCACCGGCTCCAGGAAGCCGAGGTCGCACATGTGGTCGGCCTCGTCGAGCACCGTCACCTTGATGTCGGAGAGGTCGAGGTGCCCCTTCTCGACGAGGTCCTCGATGCGACCGGGGGTGCCGATGACGATGTCGGCGCCCCGCTGCAGACCCGTGAGCTGCTTCGCGTAGGGGACGCCGCCGACGATCGCGATCGTGAACAGGCCGACGGAGCGCGCGATGGGCTGCACGGTCCGGTCGATCTGCTGCGCGAGCTCGCGCGTGGGGGCGAGGATGAGGGCGCGCGGCTTGCGACCCATCGAGCGGCGGCCGCCCTCGCGCTGCATGCGGAGGAGGCGCTCGACGAGCGGTGCGCCGAACGCGATGGTCTTGCCCGAGCCCGTGCGGCCGCGGCCGAGGACGTCGCGGCCCGCGAGCACCTCGGGGATCGTCGCGGCCTGGATCGGGAACGGCGCGCTCGCGCCCATCTCGGCGAGCTGGCGGACGATGTTCTCGCCGAGGCCGAGGTCGGAGAACGCCATGCCCTCGGTCGCGTCCTGGTCGATCGCGGTCGCCTCGAGGCGCTCGTGGACGACCTCCTCGGTCGGGGTGAACTTCGGCCGCTCGGTGCGGTCCTCGCGCGGCGTCCACTCGCGCGCCGGGCGCGTCTCGCGGTCCGAGCGCTCGAAGCGCTCGCGAGCCGGGCGGTCGCCGTAGGTGCGGTTGTCCCAGTCGCGGCGAGGCGCACGCTCCTCGCGCGGCTGCCAGTCAGGACGCTCGCCGCGAGCGGGGCGGTCGACGCGGGGCGCGCGATCGCCGCGGTCGCCGAACGAGCGCGCGGGGCGATCGTTCCGCTCCCCGTACGCGGGGCGGTCGCCACGCTCCGGCCGGTCGCCGTAGGGGCGAGCCGGGCGGTCGCCATAGGCCGGACGCTCGGTGCGCTCGCCTCGGGGCCGCCAGTCGCGGCCGCCGTCGCGGGACGGACGGGCGGGACGGTCGCCGTAGGCCGGACGGTCGCTGCGATCCGTGCGCGGGGCCTTCGGACTCCAGTCGGGACGCTCGCCGCGGGCGGGACGCGCCGTGCGGTCGCCGTAGGCCGGACGCGCAGGACGGTCGCCGCGGGCGCCGCGCTCGGCGTTCCGCTCCTCGCGCTTCTTGCGGTCGGAATCGGTCCAGCGGGCCTTGCCCGCGGGGGCTCCCTGACCGCGATGCGGGCGGGGGGGATCGAACTTGGGCATGATGCTCCGGGTTTCCATTGCGTGCTCGCATGCATGCGCGCGCCTGCGGACAGGCTGACGCGCTGATGATCCCGGACGATCGTCGGTCGGGGCCGTCACATACAGAGGTGATGTCTCGCGCGGGACTCCGCGCGACTTCGGCCGATTCGACATACGTGATGCGCCCTCAGCAGGGCACCGTCGAGAAGCCGACGTTCGAGTCTACTCCACAGGACCGTTCGGGTCCAGAGGATCCTGGTCGGCACGCCCGGTCCCGTACGCGGCACCGTCCCGCACCACGGCTCCACCCCGGCACCACGGCCCCGCCGAGTGGAGGAACGGTGCGGGAGTGGAAGCGCGGTGCGGGAGTAGAGGCGAGGCACGAGGGCGACGAGGAACGCGCGGGGAGCGAACACGCTACCGCAGCGGCGGCTCCGACTCGCCGTCCGACGTGGCGGGCCCCTCCGGGGACGGCTCGGCGCCCGGCTCAGGCTGCGTGCCCGGCTCATCCCGCACATCTGCCCCGGCAGGCGCCGACTGCTCCGGCTCGGTGCGCGCCGGCTGCGCCGGATCGGCCGACTCGGGCCGAGGGCGCAGGCGCGTCGCCGGGGCCTCGTCCCACGACATGATCGGCCGGATCGGCGGCGTCTCGGAGCCGCCGCTGGGCGCGCCGGGGACCGGCTGCTCGGGGTCGGCCGGTGCGCCGGGGTCGGCGGCCGGCTGCGCCGACGGCACGATCGGCTGCACTGGGGCGGCGGGCGTGACGAACTGGAACC
>JAGIAU010000058.1 GCA_017744755.1 Microbacteriaceae bacterium | reverse complement strand
GGGCGCGTCAGGCCCCGGCGGCCCCCGCCACTGCCCCGATCGCAGAACGCACCCGGTGCCGCCCGATCGGCACGACGAGCGGCGTCCCCGAGACCGGATCGTCGATGATCTCGCAGCGCAGGCCGAAGACCTCCTCGACGAGGCCGGCCGTGAGCACCTCGGATGGCGCTCCCACGGCGGCGATCCGACCGCTCGCCACCGCGACGAGCTGATCGGCGTAGCGCGCGGCGAGGTTGAGGTCGTGCAGCACCATGACGATCGTCGTGCCGCGCGCGTGGTTGAGGTCCTGCAGCAGGTCGAGCGTCTCGACCTGATGCGTCACGTCGAGGTAGGTCGTCGGCTCGTCGAGGAGCAGCACCCCGGTCTCCTGGGCGAGCGCCATCGCGATCCACACGCGCTGGCGCTGGCCGCCGGAGAGCTCGTCGACCGTGCGATCCGCGAGGTCGAGCGTGTCGGTCGCCGCGAGGGCGCGTTCCACCGCCGCCTCGTCCTCCGCGGTCCAGCGCTGCAGCATGCCGAGATGCGGGTGGCGTCCGCGGGCGACGAGGTCGGCGACGACGATGCCCTCCGGCGCGGTCGGCGACTGCGGGAGCAGCCCGAGCACGCGCGCGACCTCGCGCGACGGGAGCTTGTGGATGGCGGCGCCGTCGAGCAGCACGGCACCCGCGGTCGGCGCCACGAGCCGGGACATGGCGCGCAGCAGCGTCGACTTGCCCGAGGCGTTCGCGCCGACGATGGCCGTGATCCGGCCGGGGGCGATGTCGATCGAGAGCCCGTCGAGGACGGACACCTCGCCGTAGGCGACGGAGACCTCCGACGCCGAGAGCTGATGGTCGGTCGTCATAGCGTGGCGCCCTTCCGGTTCGTGGAGATGAGGAGGAGCAGCAGGTACGGCGCACCGATGATGCCCGTGATGACGCCGACGGGCAGCTTGCTCGGCAGCAGCCACTGGCCCACGAGGTCGGCGGCGAGCACGAGGGCGGCGCCGACGAACGCGGCGGGCAGCAGGAGCGAGCCGCCCGGCTTCACGAGGTGGGAGGCGATCGGCCCGGCGAGGAACGCGACGAACGCGATCGGCCCCGTCGCGGCCGTCGCGACGGCGATGAGGCCGACGGCGGCCAGGATCGCGAGCAGCCGCGTGCGGCCGACCCGCACACCGAGCGCGGAGGCGGCGTCGTCGCCGAGCCGGAGCAGGCCGAGGTCGCGGCCGAGCGCGAGCAGGAGCGGCGCGAGCACGGCGACGCCGACGATGAGCGGGAGGCCGAGCGACCAGGTGGCGCCGTTGAGGCTGCCGGTGAACCAGCGCATGAGCGCCGCCTGGTCCCAGAACGAGCCGGTGTGCACGGTCACGTACGCGATGACGGCGTCGAGCATGGCGGCGACGCCGATCCCGATCAGGATGAGGCGCGTTCCGACCGCCCCGCCCCGCCGCGAGAGCAGGTAGATGCCGACGGCGACGACCAGCGCGCCGGTGATCGCGAACAGCGCGGTGAGCTGCTCGCTCAGGTGCAGCACCATGATCGCGAAGGTCGCCGCGGCACCGGCGCCGGAGGTGATGCCGATGACGTCGGGCGAGGCGAGCGCGTTCCGCAGCATCGTCTGGAACGTGACGCCGGCGAGGCCGAAGGCGAAGCCGGCGAAGAGCCCGAGCACCATCCGCGGCAGCCGCAGCGTCCCGACCGTGAACGTCGCCCCGTCGACCTCGGCGCCGAAGACGACCGGGATGACGACGTCGAGCCCGTAGAACGTCCTCCCGACCATGAGGCTGACGACCGCGAGGACGAGGACGAGGAGCCCGAGGCCGGCCGTCACGAGGATCCGCCGGCGCCCGCGCGCGGCGCGCCCGCGGGCGAGGGAACGCGCCGGGGCGGGTGCCGGCCGGACGGGCACGGCCCGGTCGATCGCGCTCATATGCCCCTCGCCTTCATCCTGCGCACGATCACGATGAAGATCGGCGCGCCGAGGAGGGCCGTGACGATGCCGACCTCGATCTCGGCCGGGCGGGCGACGACACGACCGAGGACGTCGGCCGCGGTCAGCAGCACGGCCCCGGCGACGGCGGAGATCGGGAGCAGCCAGCGGTGGTCGCTGCCGAAGCAGAGGCGCACGGCGTGCGGCACGACGAGACCGACGAAGGCGATCGGGCCCGCGAGCGCGGTGGCGACGCCGCAGAGCACGACGGCGGCGAGCGAGCCGAGGAGGCGCACGCGGCGGACCCGTTCGCCGAGCCCGGCGGCGAGGTCATCGCCGAGCGCGAGGGAGTTCAGCGGCCGCGCGAGGAGGAGGCCGAGCAGTCCGGCGGCGCCGAGCACGGGACCGGCGATGGCGAGCTGCTCCCAGCTCGCGCCGCCGACGCCGCCGATCTGCCAGAGGCCGACGGCGTGCGACACGTCGGGGTGCGTGAGCACCATGGCGGTGACGAGCGAGGTGAAGGCGGCGGCGGTGACGGCGCCGCTCAGCGCGAGCTTGAGCGGGGTCGGTCCGCCGCGGCCGAGCGAGCCGACGGCGTAGACGAACGCGCCGGCGCCGGCGGCGCCGATCGTCGCGAGCCCCATCGTCGTGAACGGCCCGCCGATGCCGAAGAAGGTGATGCCGACGACGACCGCGAACGCCGCGCCGGAGGAGATGCCGAGCAGGGCGGGGTCGCCGAGCGGGTTCCGCGTGACGCCCTGGAGGAGCGCGCCGCCGAGGCCGAGGGCGGCGCCGACGACGACCGCGAGCACGGTGCGCGGCAGGCGCTCGGGCACGACCGCGGCGTCGAGGTCCTCCGTGCGACCGCCGAGACCGGCGAGGACGTCGTCGAGGCCGACGTCCCGCGAGCCGAAGGCGATCGACGCCGCGGCGGTGGCGACCAGCGCCGCCGCCGCCACGAGCGTCCAGAGGAGCTGGCTGCCGCTCACTGGACCTTGTCGGCCGCCTCGGCGAGCTGCGCGATGTAGTCGGCGATGCCCCAGTGCACGGACAGCGGGGACGGGTTCGTCGAGGACGCGAAGGGGTCGCCGTCGTAGCTGAGGAGGACGACCGCGTCGTTCGCGATCGCGGGGATGCGGGAGAGCAGGGGGTCGGCCTTCGCGGCCTCGTAGGCCTCCTGCGTCCCGTAGGCGACCATGATGTCGATGTCGGAGGCGAGGTCGACCTGCTCGGCGCTGATGGAGCCGTAGAACGAGTCGCTCGCGGCGCTCTGGTCGAGGACGAGCTGCGGGATCTCCATGCCGAAGTTCGGGAAGAAGTTCGCGCGCGGGTCGTGCGTCGTGTAGAAGCCGATGGAGGCGGTGTCCTCGAACCAGGAGAACGCGACCTTCTTCCCGGCGAGCTGCGGGTGCTTCGCGGCCTCGGCCTGGATCTCGGCGTTCAGGTCCGCGAGGAGCGCCTCGCCTTCGGCCTCGAGCCCGAGCGCCTTGCTGTTGAGCAGGACGATGTCGGCGAGCGTCGTGCCCCAGGGGACCTCGGGGTAGGCGACGACGGGCGCGATCTCGGACAGCGTCGCGTACTCCTCGGGGGTGAGCCCCGAGTAGGCGGCGAGGATGACGTCCGGCTCGGTCTCGGCGACGGCCTCGAAGTCGATGCCGTCGGCCTCGTCGAAGAGCACCGGCGTCTCGGCGCCGAGCTCGGCGAGCTCGTCCTCGACCCACGGCAGCACGCCGTCGCCGTCGTCGTCGCCCCAGGCGACCGCGGCCATGCCGACGGGGACGATGCCGAGTGCGAGCGGGACCTCGTTGTTCGCCCAGCCGATCGCGGCGACGCGCTCCGGCTTCGACTCGATGACGGTCGTGCCGAGCGCGTGCTCGATGGTGACGGGGAACGCGCCGTCGGCGGGCGCGGCGGGGACGTCCGTGCCGGTCTCCGGCGTCGTGCCGGGGGCGGCGGTCGAGCAGGCGGTCAGCGTGGCGGCGAGCGCGATGGCGGCGCCGGCTCCGAGCAGCTTCTTCATGGGTGGTCGTGTTCCTTCGGCAGGGCGGCGCGGAGCCGCGATGTAAGGATAGCCTAGCCTAATTACTTGGATCGTTCTGCGCCCGGTGCGAGCACGGGCAGCGTCATCCCCCAGCCGACCGGCTCCGCGGAGGCGACCGACAGCCCGCTCGCCGCGATGACGGACTCGAGCTCGGCGGCGGTGCGGTTCCCGGAGCCGTGCACGGTGAGCGCGAGCAGGTCGTGCTCCGCGGCGTGCTCGTCCTCCGCCTCCGGGTCGTACGCGTCCTCGACGAGGACGACCCGGCCGGCGGATGCGGCCGCGCGCCGCAGCACATAGGCGGCGTCGGCGTCGGGATGGCGGTCGAGGCGCTGGACGATCAGCACCGCCTCCGTCTCGATCGGCTCGGTGATCGACTGCTCGACGATCTCGACGCGCTCGCGCTGCGCCGCATCGGGGATCGTCGCCGGCAGATCGGCGCGCAGCCAGGCGGCCTGCGCGGGCAGCGCGACGATCCGCACGCGCAGCGCCGGGTGGCGGGCGACGAGCGCGGCGGCATGCGCCCCGGCCGCGTCGGAGTGGATCGCGAGCTCGTGCAGACCCTCGAAGGCGGCGGACTCGGCGACGGGCGCGGCGAGCCAGCTCGCCCACTCGTTCATCGCCTCGAGGTGGCGCGCCTCGAAGCCGGGATCCAGCCGGAGCTCCTCGAAGGGCGCCCCGCCGACGCTCGCATAGGAGGCGCGGCCCGTGCGAACCGACTCGCTCAGCCCGAGGAAGCCGCGCTGCAGCTGCGCCCAGCCGCCGTCGCCGCGGAGATAGTGCTGGACCCACTCCTCGGCGAGGTAGACGCCGGTCTCGGAGAGCGCGTAGTCGGCGCCGCCGCCCGGCCGCACGACGATCGAGATCGCCTCGAGGTAGCGCAGCAGCTTCGCGGCGGCGCCGGCGTCGAGGCCGAGCGCCTCCGCGAGCGCGGGCGCGGTCGTCACGCCGCGGCTCAGCTGCTCGGCGAGGCCGAGGTCGACCGCCGAACGGATCGCGATGCCGGGCAGCACCTCGATCTGCTCGTGGAAGCGGTGCCAGGCGTCCTCCGTCTTCGACGTGTCGACGAGCGCGGCGTCGCCCTCGACCGTGACGACCTCGCCGTGCTTCCAGTAGCCGGTGAACTCGATCCGCGTCTTGTCGATCCCGTGCTGCTCCACGAGCAGGCGGCGCAGGTCGCGGACCGCGGACTGCTCGCCCGCGAGCCAGGCGAACGGCGTGCCCGCCGGCAGCTCGAGCCCGCGGACCGCCTCGAGGAGGAGCGCGCCATGCGGCGCCGCGCCCCCGTCGTCCGCCCCGCCGCGCTGGGCGCCGTCGCGGACGAGCCAGCGGACGTCCACGCCGGGGCGTTCCGCGAGCGCCTGCCGATGCGCGGCCTCCGCGACCTCGATGAGCACGATGCCGCGCGCGTCGGCCGGGAGCTCCTCGAGGAGTCGCGCGATCGCGGGCAGTGCGGTGTCGTCGCCCGCGACGAGCAGCCATTCGGCGTCGGCGGGGATGCCGAGCGATGCGGGCGGGTTCGTCAGGTGGATGCGCTCCCCCGGCGTCGCCCGGTACGCCCACGTCGTCGCGATGCCGACGCCGTGCCGCACGAAGTCGAGGTCGAGCTCCTGCGCCGCCTCGTCGTAGCGGCGCACGGTGTAGACGCGCTGCAGCACCTTCTGGTCGCGCGGGAAGGCGACGCCGCCGTCCTTGAACACCGGCAGCACCGGCTCGGTCTCCCCGGGGTGCGGGTAGAACACGCGGACGTCGTCGTCGAAGCCCGTGCTGCGGAACGGCGCGATGCGCGCGCCGTCCGGCGCCGTGAACGCGCCGAGCTGCGCGCCCGTCAGCGTCACGCGCCGCATCCCCGGCGTCACGTCGACGACGCGCAGCACCTCGAGCTCTCGGAGGGCGAGCGGATGCACCGTCGTGGGGCGGATCTGGCGCGGCATCGGTCCTCCGGTGTCGTGGTTAGGCAAGCCTCCACTACTTTAGGTCACCCTAAGCCGTGCCTCGTGCCGTTTTCAGGGACAGGAGGGGGTATGAGCCCGTATTGCGTCCATACCCCGCGCTGTCCCTGAAAACGGCGCGTTAGCATCGCGGGATGGGGCTGCAGGCGGCGATCGGGGTCGGGGCGGCGCTCGCCGCGGCGGTCGCGGGGACGCTCGGCCTCGCGGGATGCACGGGGGCGGGCGGGGAGAACGCTCCCGGCGCGCCTGCCGCGCTCCCCGACGGCGTCACCGTCGACGTGTACCAGACGCGCACCGACCTGCCGGCCCGGAGGCTCGAGATCGCCGTCGCGAACGCCGGCACGGAGGCGCTGACCGTCACGTCGGCCGAGCTCGTCTCGGCGCAGTTCGCGGGGCCCGCGGTATGGCACGCGCGGCCGGGTGGCACCGTCGTGCACGCGGGCTTCGCCGTCGACCTCCCGGTCGAGCTGCCCGGACCGGCCTGCGACGATCCGGCGCCCGCCGCCGCCGTGCGGCTCGGGTTCACCACCGCCGACGGCGCGACGGGGACCGCCGAGCTGCCCGCCGTCGACCGCTACGACCGGCTGCCGGACATGCGGGCGGAGGAGTGCTTCGGCGTCGCGGTCGCGAAGGTCGCCGCCATGACGATCGACGGGCCGGTGCGGGTCGGGGAGGTCGACGGGGCGCCGACCGCCTTCGTCGCCGTGGCGATCGAGCCGACCGGCGCCGAGGACGCGTTCACCATCGACGCCCTCGAGGACACCGTGCTGCTCGCACTGCGCTCCCCCGACGGCGCCGCGGCCGAGTCGTTGCCGCTCGGTCTGCGCGTCGCGGGGACGGACGCCCCGAGCGTGCTCGAGATCCCGATCGCGCCGGCGCGCTGCGATGCCCACGCCGTCGCGGAGGACAAGCAGGGCACGATCTTCCTGCTCGAGGCGACGGCGCCGGACGGCGCGGCTGGCCTCGTCCGGATCGCGGCGGCGCCGGAGGCGCGGGCGTCGATCTACGCCTTCTACGCGCAGGCCTGCGGGCTGCCGGCGCCCGTCGGCTGAGCGGCGCGGGCTCGTCCCCGACCGGCGGGTCGCCCGGGCGGCGGCCGCCTCAGCGTGGCCCGGCCGCCTCGAGCTGCGGCAGCTGCCGGGCGAGCCAGCGCCCGACGATCGCGGCGAAGCGCTCCGGCTCGTCCCGCCAGACCGTGTGCCCGGCGCCGGGCACGCGGACGACGCGCATGCCGATCCGGAGCATCCGCAGCGCCGCAGAGCGGGTCACGAGCAGGCTGCGTTCGGCGAGGATGACGAGGCTCGGGACGTCCGCGCGCAGCGGCGGGACGAAGAGGCGGGAACGCACCAGGCCGAGCATCGTCCGACGGTGCCAGCGGCGGTGCGCCGCGAACTCGGCGTCGATGTCGCGGGCGCTCCACTTGGGGTTCAGGCGGCGGAGGTCCGGGCGGCGCAGCGGCGGCATGACCGCGAAGGAGAGCTTGAACAGCGCGCCCGCGATGCCCTTCGGGAAGTCGAAGGCGGGGTCGACGTAGATGACGGCGCGCGGCGCGATCCGCTCCGCCGCGATGCTCGCGACGAGACCGCCGAGCGAGTGCCCCATCACGAGGTCCGGCGGCGCGTCGAGCAGCGGGGCGAGCGTCTCCACGACATCGTCCGCCCAGGCCTGCGGCGAATAGCGCCGCGCCCGCGGGCTCGCGCCGTGGCCCGCGAGGTCGACCGCGACGACGCGGAAGCCGCGCGCCTGCAGATCCTCCCGCACCCCGGACCAGACGCTCGAGTCGGACATGATGCCGTGCACGAGGACGGCCGTGCGCGGACCGTCGCCGTCGATCCGGACCGCGAGTCGCATACGGCGAGGCTACGCGCGACGACTATGCACGGGCTGGGCAGGAGCCGTGCGCGGGCCGTGGCGCGCCCCGGAGGATCTCCTTGCCGGCGCGCGGCCACATGGCCCAGTAGCGCGACCAGAACCCGCCGGGGGCGCGTTCTGCCGGCTCGATCACGGCGGTCTGGGTGGCTGCGAGGGCCCCGCCGACGCGCCGGCGCCGCGCTCAGGGAGCCGAGAACTCCGCGAGGCGCGCCGCCTCCGCCTCGTCGACGCGGGCGGTGACGAGCGTGCCGTCCTCCCGGTAGTCCGTCTCGACGACCGCGCCGCGCACGTGCAGCCGCGAGATGACGTCGCCGCGGTCGTACGGGACGAGCAGGCGGACCGTGACCGCGGGCCGCGGGAGCGCGTCCTGGATCCGCGCCAGGAGCTCCTCGATGCCGTCGCCGGTGCGGGCGCTGACGAACACCGCGCCGGGCACGAGGCCGCGGAGCACGAGGCGGGTCGACTCGTCGACGAGATCGGACTTGTTGAACGCGACGATCTCCGGGACGTCGCGCGCGCCCACCTCGCCGATGACGTCGCGGACCGTCGCGAGCTGCGCCGCGGGGTCCGGATGCGAGGCGTCGACGACGTGCACGATGACGTCGGAGTCGCCGACCTCCTCGAGCGTCGAGCGGAACGCCTCGACGAGCTGATGCGGCAGGTTCCGCACGAAGCCGACGGTGTCGGCGAGCGTGAACTCCCGCCCGTCCGGCGTCCTCGAACGGCGGACGGTCGGATCCAGCGTCGCGAAGAGGGCGTTCTCCACCAGGACGCCGGCGCGGGTGATCCGGTTCAGCAGCGAGGACTTGCCCGCGTTCGTGTAGCCGGCGATCGCGACGGAGGGGACGGCGTTGCGGCCGCGGTTCGCACGCTTGGCCTGACGGGCCGGCTCGAAGCCCTTGATCTGGCGGCGCAGCTTCGCCATCCGGGTGTGGATGCGGCGGCGGTCGAGCTCGATCTTCGTCTCGCCGGGGCCGCGGGAGCCCATGCCGACGCCCGCGCCGCCGACCTGGCCGCCGGCCTGCCGGGACATCGACTCGCCCCAGCCGCGCAGGCGCGGGAGGAGGTACTCGAGCTGCGCGAGCTCGACCTGCGCCTTGCCCTCGCGGGACTTGGCGTGCTGGCTGAAGATGTCGAGGATGACCGCGGTGCGGTCGATGACCTTGACCTTGACGACGTCCTCGAGCGCGCGCCGCTGGCTCGGCGCGAGCTCCGTGTCGGCCACGACGGTGTCGGCGCCGAGCGCCTGCACGATGTCGCGGAGCTCCTGCGCCTTGCCCTTGCCGAGGTAGGTGGACGCGTCCGGGTGCGGCCGGCGTTGCAGCACGCCGTCGAGCACGATCGCGCCGGCCGTCTCGGCGAGCGCGGCGAGCTCGCGGAGGGAGTTCTCCGCGTCCTGCGCGTCCTGCGCGCTGCGGCCCGGGTAGACCCCGATGAGCACGACGTTCTCGAGGCGCACCTGCCGGTACTCGACCTCGGTGACGTCCTCGAGCTCGGTGCTGAGGCCGCTGACGCGACGCAGCGCCTCGCGCTCCTCGCGCTCGAGCTGCTCGCCGTCGCGGGTGTCGAGGTAGTCGTCGCCGGCTTGCAGCGCCTGGGCGCGCTCCTCCACGATCGCCGGCCCGAAGCGGGTCACCGCGGCGCGGGCGGCGTCGCGCGCGAGCACCCGGCCGACCACGCCGTCGCGGTCCTCGCGGGCGTGCTCGCGGCCCGTGCCTTCAGCCTCATCCATCACTTGAATCCCTGTCGTCGTCGAAGTCCGATACATTCTGTCCCTATGTCGGGCGACCACTACTTCTCGTCCCAGCCCGGCAGCGAGCTCCGCCCGAAGAGCATCCGGGTCGTCCTCGCCGGTCGCGAGGTCGAGCTGGGGACCGCCGGCGGCGTGTTCAGCCCCGACCGCCTCGACACCGGGACCCAGGTCCTGCTCGACACCGTGCCGGCGCCGCCGCCCGGCGGCCACCTGATCGACGTCGGCTGCGGCTGGGGCCCGATCGCGCTGTCGCTCGCGCTGGAGTCCCCGCGCGCGACCGTCTGGGCGGTCGATGTGAACGAGCGCTCCCTGGAGCTCACCCGCGCCAACGCCGCCCGCCTCGGCCTCGACAACGTCAACGCCGTCCTGCCGTCGGATGTTCCCGCGGACCTGGAGTTCGCCGCGATCTGGTCGAACCCGCCCATCCGCGTCGGCAAGGCCGAGTTGCACGCCCTCCTCGACGCCTGGCTCCCGCGCCTCGCCCCCGGCTCCGACGCCTGGCTCGTCGTGCAGAAGAACCTCGGCGCCGACTCGCTGCACCGGTGGCTCGACGCGACCTACCCCGACCTCGCCACCGTCCGCGCCGATACCGCCAAGGGCTATCGCGTCCTGCGCACCCGCCGCCGCTCCGCCCCCTGACCAGCCCCTCCGCTCCGTCCCTCCGCCCGTCCCTCGATCCGTTTTCAGGGACAGAAGGGGGTATGAACGCGTATTG
>JAGIAU010000057.1:5782-10325 GCA_017744755.1 Microbacteriaceae bacterium | reverse complement strand
GGTACGACGAGGTCCCGACGAGCGTCGTCAAGCCGAACGGGTACATCAACCTACGGCTGCGGCTCGACGACGGCTCGGGCTTCGACGTCACCGAGGCGGGGACGAAGCACGCGCTCGCGCTGCACGTCGTCCGGCGGCTCGAGGACGTCCCGGGCATCGCCCGGCTGGGGCCGGACGCGCTGAGCCTCGATCTCGCGGCCTTCGCCGCGCTTCTCGCCGGCCAGGGCGGCCGGATCAAGAACGTCCTCACCGATCAGTCGGTGATCGCCGGGGTCGGAAATGCATACAGCGATGAGGTCTTGCACCGCGCGAAGATGTCGCCGTACGCGATCGCCAAGCGGATCTCCCCGCATGACACCGTCGACCTCTACGAGGCGATGCAGTCGACGCTCCGCAAGGCGATCGAGGAGGCGTCCGGCCGGCCGCCGGCCGACCTCAAGGACGCCAAGCGCTCCGGCATGCGCGTGCACGGGCGGGACGGCCAGCCGTGCCCCGTCTGCGGCGACGCGGTCCGCAGCGTCAAGTTCGCGGACCGCTCGTTCCAGTACTGCTCGACCTGCCAGACCGACGGCCGGCCGCTCGCCGACCGGGTGCTCTCCCGGCTCGTCAAGTAGCCGCGCGTCCCGAAGCCGTCGGCCACTCCTCCACGAGCAGCGCATACGTCAGGTTGTCGAGCCAGCCGAGCTCGGAATGATACGAGTCACGCACGTTGTGCGCCTCGCGGCGCATGCCGAGGCGCTCCATCAGGCGCCAGGACGGCTCGTTCTCCGCGAAGCAGTTCGCGACGACGCGGCGCACGCCGAGCGGCCCGAAGGCGAGGCCGATCGCGGCGCGCACCGCCTCCGTCGCGAGGCCGCGCCCGTGCCAGGCCGGGTCGAAGCTCCAGCCGAGCTCGATGAGGGTCCCGCGCACCTGCTCAGACGACTCGGCCTGCGCCCACGGGTCCTCGAAGCGGACCATGAGGTCGCCGACGATCGTCCCCGAGTGCAGGACGAGGACCTGCGTCGCAAGCCGCTCGGGCGCACGGTAGCGGTCCGCGTAGGTCTCGAAGTCCGGCGGCTGGGCGCCGAGCCAGCGGCTCACCTCCGGCAGTCGCCGGTACGCCCACACCGCGGGGAAGTCGTCCTCGGTCGCCGGTCGGAGCAGAAGCCGCTCCGTCTCGACGGGCCAGTCGACGGGGTCGAGGGGGTGCGCAGCGACGTTCGCCATGCCGTCAGTATGCGCGTTCCCTCGGACCGCGCTGAACGTTCACCCGACCGTTACGTTTTCGCACCGTTCGCCGCTTTGCGCGGGGGCGCAGTGGTCGTATATTCATGGGCCGGGGCCAGATCGGTCCCGCCCAAGGGGGAGTGATACATGTCCACTCGCGCGTCCGCGCTCCGTATCGAGATCGACCTGAGCGAGCAGGGTGCTCGCAGCGACTACGAGGTCTCGATGGCACTGCGACAGCTCGCCGACCAGATCGCTTCGCGACGGTTCCGGGGGCTCGACGAGGACGCGCAGGGGGACCTCCTCCTGGCCCAGGCCGGGGGCACGTACCGCCGTGCCGGACACTGGGCCGCGGAGCACGTCCCGGCCTGACCGCGACGAGGGGGCCGTGGCGCCCGGGCGCGTCCTACTCCGCCGTCCGCTCCCCGACCCGCCGCAGCGCCTCGCCGCTCAGTCGCAGCGTCGTCCACTCGTCGAGCGGCTCCGCCCCGAGGGAGCGATAGAACGCGATGGCCGGCTCGTTCCAGTCGAGGACGTTCCACTGGAACCGCGCGTAGCCCCGCTCGACGCAGATCGCCGCGAGCTCGGCGAGCAGCGCGCGCCCGTAGCCGAGCCCGCGCTGCGACTCCAGCACGAACAGGTCCTCGAGGTGCACGCCGAGCGTGCCGGTCCACGTCGAATAGTTGAGGAACCAGATCGCGATGCCGACGATCTCGCCGTCGCGCTCGACGACGTGGCAGCGCACGGGGGAGTCCGCGCGGGTGAGGACGTCGCGCAGCATGGCCTCGGAGCCGGTGACGGCGTCCGGCTCGCGCTCGTAGACGGCGAGGTCGATGATCCGCTGGTGGATCGCGGGCACGTCCGCGGTCCGCGCCTCGCGCAGCACCGCCCCGCCGGCGAGAGAACGCTCCGTCACCCCTCCAGGCTAGGCATCTCGATCCGTTTTCAGGGACAGGAGGGGGTTCGAGCGCAATACGCGCTCATACCCCGTCCTGTCCCTGAAAACGGACTCAAGCCCCCCCGGAAGCGGACTCGGGCTCCCCGGAAGACCGGCTCAGCCGGTCGTGATGAGGACGTCGGCGCGCCCGCGCGTGCCGTCCGCCGCGAAGAACGCCTGCTCCATCGCCTGCCAGTGCAGCCAGTGGGCGCGCTGCGCCTCGCCGTCGCGCTCCAGACCGCGTGCGAGACGGACATCGCCGGGCGCCTCGACCCAGACGCGGACGGCGAGCCGATCGGCGAGCGCGGCGCGCGTGACGGAGACGCCCTCGAGCACGAGCAGCGGTCCGGCCGCCAGCGGCGTCCAGGCGTCCGAGACGGAGATCCCCTCGGGATCGCCGACCCAGTCCCGCCGCCGGTAGGCCGAGTCGCGCCCCGCGAGGAACGGCTCCAGCACCTCCGACTCCAGCCGCGGCCACCACGTCGCGCCCGCGGGATCGAGGTCCGTCCAGCCGAGGAAGTCGTCGATCCCGACGAGCGGGGCCCCCGTCGCCGCCGCGACCGCCGCCGCGAGCGTCGACTTCCCGGAGCCGGCCGGGCCGTCGATCCCGACGATCCGGGGGCCGGGAGGCGCCGCGGCCGACAGCGCGAGCAGCACGCGCTCGAGGGCGCTCTGCGATCCCGGGTCCGTCGCCGTCATCCGACCAGTATCCCGATCCGGGGCCCTGGTCCGGCGGTCGCCGAGCCGTAGGCTGGCGGCATGAAACTCGCAACCATCCGCACCCCCGGGGGGACGGCCGTGGTCCGCATCGACGGGGACACCGCGGTCGAGATCCCGGGGGTCGCCGATGTCGGGGAGCTCCTCGCGACGGTCGGCGTGGCGGGCGCGGCGGAGGCGGACGGCGTCGTCCACACCACCGCGGACCTCGACTACGCCCCGCTCGTCACGAGCCCCGGCAAGATCATCTGCGTCGGCCTCAACTACCGGGCGCACATCCTGGAGACGAAGCGCGACTTCCCGGCGCACCCGACGCTGTTCGCCAAGTTCGCGGACTGCCTCATCGGCGCGAACGACGACATCGTGATCCCGGTCGAGGACACCAAGGACATCGACTGGGAGGGCGAGCTCGTCATCGTCATCGGCCAGGAGGTCCGCCGCGCGCGCGGCGCCGAGGCGGAGGCCGCGATCGCCGGCTACTCCGCCGCGAACGACGTGTCGATGCGCGACTGGCAGTACCGCTCGACGCAGTGGGACCAGGGCAAGTTCTGGGAGGCGTCGACCCCGGTCGGTCCGGTGCTCGCGACGCGCGACGAGATCCCGTTCCAGGCGAGGATCACGACGACGGTGAACGGCGAGGTGAAGCAGGAGGGCGAGATCCACGACCTCGTCTTCGGTCCGGCCGCGCTCGTCGAATACGTCTCGACGATCACGACGCTGCGCCCCGGCGACCTCATCCTCACCGGCACGCCGGGCGGCGTCGGGCACGTGAAGCAGCCGCCGGAGTTCATGGCGCCGGGTGACACGGTGACGATCGCGATCGACGGCATCGGCTCGCTGACGAACGTGCTGGTGGCCGGCTGATGGCCGCGACCGGGCCCGACCAGGGCGTGCGCTCCGACCGCGGCGGGAAGATCGCGGCGGCGGTCGCGGGCATCGCCCTGCTCGCCGTGGCCGTCACGGGCGGCGTGCTGCAGACGGCCGGCGCCCCGGGCGGCGGGGGCGCGAACCCGATCGTGACCATCGACGTGCACGGCGAGACCTACCGCGTCGAGCTCGCGAACCCCGAGGTGCTCGAGATCGCGCAGCAGCTCCTCGCGGGCGAGATCGATCCGAAGATCCCGAACGGGCTCATCGTCCGCGACGACCCCGGTCCCAACGCGCCGTGGTCCTGGCACATCGACCCCCAGTCCTTCGAGTGGGCGGACATGACGACGGAGGTGTGCGACGGCCTGCCGGAGTACGTGGAGGACGGCACGCTGACGAGTCCCTGGTACTGCCCGTGGACCGCCGACGTCGTGGCGATCGACTGAGGCATGGCAGAACGTCCCGAGGAGACCCCGGCTCCCGCGCCGACCGCCCTGCTCGCCGACATCGTCGGCTGGGACGTGCGGACGTGGGGCCGTGCCGTGTCGACGTGGGACGCGGCGCTCGCCGCGCTGCCCGCGGGTCCGCTCGACGTGCTCGAGGTCGGGGCCGGCCCTGGCGGGCCGTCGCTGTGGCTCGCGCTCAAAGGCCACCGCGTCACGACCTCGAACCTCGACCACACGGAGGCGCTCGCCCGACCGCTGCACGAGCGGTACGGCGTCGCGGACCGCGTGACGTATGTCGACCTGGATCTGACGGCCGGGTCGCCGTTCGACGCGGCGTTCGACGTCGTCGTCTTCAAGTCGGTGCTCG
>JAGIAU010000057.1:0-5772 GCA_017744755.1 Microbacteriaceae bacterium | reverse complement strand
GACGAGCGGCATGGCCCCCGTCAACGACATCAAGATGTACTACGCCGAATACGGCGAGGGCGAGCCGATGCTGTTCATCCACGGCGGCCTCGGCAGCGCCGATCCGGCCCTTCCGGAGGCGGCGCTCGACGCGATCCGCGACGCGCTCCGGCCGGGCGGCCTGCTCCTGTGGGCGGAGAACCTCCGCGGCTCCTGGCTGCACCGCGGCGCCCGCGCGGTCGCCTACCGGATCCGGCGCGCCCGCACCTGGCAGTACCTCCGCCTCGCGCGGCTCCGCGAGCTGCTCGGGGACCGCTTCGCGGACGTGGACCTGCGCGTCGGCGGCGTGTTCGCCGTCCTCGGCACCTCGGAGCCGGCGCGCGACCGCCTCGCGCGCGCCGACCAGGCCCTCTGGGACCGCATCGTCCCCGCCTCCTGGCACTACATGGCCTACGGCACCGCCCGCAGGCCCTCCTGACCCCCCTATCCCGCCCGCCTCCCCTCGCCCCAGCGTCCCGTTCGACCCGTTTTCAGGGACAGAGCCGGGTATGAGCGCGTATTGCGCCCGAACCCCCTTCTATCCCTGAAAACGGATCGAACGGGTTATCCACAAGGGATGGGCCGGGGCTTCCGGCGCGGCGATCGGATCGAGCACGATCTGAGCATGGATACGGAGAACGCGCTCCAGCAGCTCGGCGGGATCGGGGCGCGGCAGGAACTGCTGGACCTCGGGGTGACGCGGTACGAGCTCGGTCGGGCCTGTCATGCAGGACGGGTGATCCGGATCCGTCGCGCCTGGTACGCGCTGCCGGGGTGTGCGCGCGCGGCGATGGTCGCGGTGCGGGTCGGCGGCATGCTCACATGCGTCTCCCGGCTCCGGGAGTGCGAGATCTGGACTCCGGTCGAGGACCCGCTCGTGCATGTTTCGGTCGCGGACAACGCCTCCCGCCTTCGCTCTGCGACCGCGCGGACGGTCCCGCGACGTGCGGACCCCGCCGGGGTGGTGCTGCACTGGCGGCCGCGGGCCGGTGCGACCACCACCGCGCGCGACAGCGTGGCGGGTGCCCTCGTCCACATGCAGGACTGCATCGGCGGGGATGCCGTCGTCGCCGCAGCAGATTCCGCCGTGCGGCAGGGGCTGGCCTCCGTGCCGGAGCTGCGGGCCGCGGGCCTCCGGCTCGCCACTGCGGCGCTGATCGACCCGCGGAGCGAGTCGGGCAGTGAGTCGCTGGTGCGGCTGCGCCTCCGCCGGCTGCGGATCGCGTGCCGGCTCCAGGTGCCGATTCCCGGCGTCGGCAGAGTCGACTTCCTCATCGGCGACCGCATCGTGCTCGAGGTCGACGGCTACGCGTTCCACGGCGACCGCGAGGCGTTCGAACGCGATCGGGCGCGCGACCTGCGGCTCGTCTCGCGCGGCTACCTCGTCATCCGCATCAGCTACCGGCAGGTCGTCGAGGACTGGCCGCGGATCGAGCGCTCGATCCTGGCGCTCGTGCGTTCCGATCGCCACCTCTGGCCGCGCCGCGCCGCCTGACCTCGATCCTTCGATCCGTTTTCAGGGACAGGAGGGGGTTCGAACGCAATATGCGCTCATACCCCGGCCGGTCCCTGAAAACGGACTGAAGGACCGAAACACCGAAGGGTCGGAGGATCGGAGGAGGATCGGGTCGGTCCTCAGCCCGGCAGGCCGAACAGTGCCGGCCAGGCGGCTGCAGCGAAGGGGTAGCCGACGAAGACCACCGCGTCGATGAGGAAGTGCGCGATGACGAGCGGGAGCACGCGCCCCCAGCGTGCGGCGACCCAGCCGAAGACGATGCCCATCAGGACGTTCCCGACGAACGATCCCCAGCCCTGGTAGAGGTGGTACGAGCCGCGGACGACCGCGGACAGCAGGATGATCGGCCAGGTCCGCCAGCCGAGGTCCTGCAGCCGGGCGAACAGATAGCCGACCATGATGACCTCCTCCTGGATCGCGGCGCGCGCCGCGGACAGCAGGAGGACGGGCACGGTCCACCAGTGCGCGTCGAGACCGGCGGGGTTGACCGCGACCGTGACGCCGAGCGCACGCCCGCCGAGATAGATGACGAGGCCGGCCGCGCCGATCAGGAGGGCGAGGCCGGCGCCCCAGCCGAGGTCGCGCGCGGGCTTCGTGAAGTCGATGCCGAGCCGGTGGAGCCGCGGCCGGAACGGCGCCCACAGCAGCCAGCAGACGAGCACGACCGGCACGAGCGCGAAGGCGATGTCGAGCAGCTGGTAGACGAGATCGAAGATCTCGCGGCTGTCGAGCGCCGGGTTCAGCGTGGCCGTCTGGGCGCCGAGCGGCTGCTCGCGGGTCGAGCGGTTGATGATGGCGACGATCGAGTAGACGGCCGACTGCCCGAGCGACAGGCCGAGGACGATCAGCACCTCCGCGACGATGCGGGGCTTGGTGGGCATGCGCCGATGCTAGGGGCTCGGGAGAACGCCTTCCCGCGCGTCCGCTATGTCCGCTCCCTCCATCCGGGCGCCCGGGCGCCTCGATCCGTTTTCAGGGACAGAGCGGGGTATGAGCGCGTATTGCGCTCGAACCCCCTCCTGTCCCTGAAAACGGATCGAGGCGGAGGGGAGGGCGTCCCTGAGAATCCGCACCGGCGGGGCGCGGACCCGGCCGCTACGTTGTTCCCATGCTTCGCCGGAGGGGAACCGCTGCGCTCGCGGCGGCCCTCGTCGCGGCATCCGCGCTCGCCTTGAGCGGCTGCTCCGCGCCGGGCTCGGCCGTCGTCGACGGCTCCTCCATCGCCGTCGGGCTCGATGTGCCGTACACGGGCGTCGGTCCGGCGTCCCCGGACGCGACGGCCGCCGATGTGGCCGTCGCGGCGGCGACGCTCAGCGGGTTCTCCTATCTCGACGAGACGGGCGCGAGCGTGCCCGACGCGGGGTTCGGCACGATCACGGTCCTCGACGAGGCGCCCCTGACCGTGGGCTACACCGTCGCCGACGGGCTCGAATGGTCGGACGGCGTCGGCATCGACGGCGTCGACCTGCTGCTCGACTGGGCCGCGCGGGCGCATCCGTACGCGGGCGCGCCGTTCGGGTCGGAGCCCGACCTCTCGCTGTCGGGCGCGCGCGACGTGCGGCTCAGCGAGGACCGGAAGTCGCTGACGATCGAGTTCGGCGAGACGCACGGGGACTTCTCGGCCGCATTCCGCGCGCCGCTGCCGGCGCATGTCGTCGCCGAGCGGGCGTTCGGCTCGGCGAGCGCGGAACACGCGAAGGACGACGTGATCGCCGCGATCGAGGCGGCCGGGGAGGGCGAGGTGGAGGCGCTCGCGGAGCTCGGCGCGGCGTGGGGGAGCGTGTTCGACCCGACCCGCCCGCTGCCGCCGGCGAGCGGGCCGTACCGTCTGGACGACGTCGCCGGCGACCTCGTGACCCTCGTCGTCAATGACGCCTATCGCGGCCCGCGGACCCCGACGTACGAGGAGCTCAGCCTGCGCACGCTCGCCGACGGGGCGGCCGCCGTGCAGGCGCTCTCGATCGGCGAGCTCGACCTCGTGCAGCTGCGCTGGGACGAGGGGCTGCGGAACGCGCTCGCGCGCATCGGCGCGGATCGTCGCGAGCTGCCGGACCCGGCCGCGCCGACGACGCTGGTCGGCTGGTTCCATCGCGGTCTCGGCAATGTGGCGGCGGGCGCGACGGTTGGGGCCCTGTGGAATCCGTGGCAGTGGGCGCCGTACGTGCTCGCCGAGGACTGAGGATTCTCACAATCCGCGTTTCGCGGATGTAACGTTTTGGCCCCCGATTCGTTACCTCCGCCCGTTCGGGATGACAATCGATCTTTGATCGGCGATCCCGATCTTCTATCCCCTTGCACAGGAGGTACATCACAGTGAAGAAGAAGAGCCTCGCGCTCGGACTCGCAGCCGGTGTCTCGGCGGCCGTCCTCGCGCTGACGGGCTGCGCGGCGGGCACCCCCGGCGGCGGCGAGACGACGACCCCGGTCGCCGGTCCGGCGGTCACGGTCAACTGGGGCGAGCCCGAGAACCCGCTGATCCCCGCCAACACGAACGAGGTCAACGGCGGCCTGGTCCTGAACAACCTGTTCGCGGGCCTCATCTACTACGAAGCGGACGGCTCGTGGGCGTATGACGCGGCCGAGTCGATCGAGTCCGACGACTTCCAGCACTGGACGATCAAGCTGAAGCCGGGCCAGACCTTCTCCGACGGCTCGGCGCTGACGGCCGAGTCCTTCGTCAAGGCGTGGCAGTGGGCTGCGGCCGACCCGGAGAACCTGAACCAGTGGTGGTTCATCGACGCGGTCCCGTTCGAGGGCGGCACCTACGACGGCGGCGAGGACACGCTCGCGCTCGAGGTTGTCGACGACACGACGTTCACCGTCGCGCTCACGCGCCCGATGGCGGACTTCCCGCTCGCGCTCGGCTACACGGTGTTCTTCCCGCTCCCCGAGTCCTTCTACGAGGACACCGAGGCGTTCGGCGAGGCCCCGATCGGCAACGGCCCCTACAAGCTCTCGGACGAGGGCTGGGTCCCCGGCACGAAGCTCTCGGTCGTTCCGAACGAGACCTACACCGGCCCGCGCACCCCGCAGAACTCGGGCGTCGACTTCGTCGTCTACTCCTCCGAGGACGCGCAGTACGCCGACCTGCTCGCGGACAACCTGGACATCATCCAGGCGGTCCCGCAGAGCGCGCTCGCGACCTTCCAGGACGAGCTCGGCGACCGGGCGATCTACCAGGGCACGGCCGTGTTCCAGTCGTTCACGATCCAGCCGTCGCTCGCGCACTTCGCGTACGACGAGGAGGGCACGCTCCGTCGCGCCGCGATCTCGCACGCGATCAACCGCCAGGAGATCACCGACGTGATCTTCGAGGGCACGCGCACCCCCGCCGAGGACTTCACCTCGCCGGTCATCGCGGGCTTCGACCCGGCCTCCATCGAGGGCTCCGAGGTCCTCGACTACGACCCGGAGCTCGCCAAGGAGCTGTGGGCGCAGGCCGATGCCATCAGCCCGTGGTCCGGCACGTTCCAGATCGCGTACAACGCCGACTCGAGCCACCAGCCGTGGGTCGACGCGACGGCGAACTCGATCAAGAACGTCCTCGGCATCGACGCCTCCGGCCTGCCGTTCCCGGACTTCGCGGGACTGCGCACCGAGGTCAACGACCGCACCATCACCGCCGCGTTCCGCACCGGTTGGCAGTTCGACTTCCCGTCGCAGTCCAACATCCTCGGCGCGCTGTACGTGACCGGCGCCGGCTCGAACGACTCGGACTACTCGAACCCGGAGTTCGACGCGCTGTTCCAGCAGGGCGTCACCTCGGCGACGCTCGACGAGCAGGTCGCCGCGTTCAACCAGGCGCAGGCGCTGCTCTTCCGCGACCTGCCCGCCATCCCGCTCTGGTACGGCGCTGTCACCGCCGGCCACTCGACGCTCGTCAACGACGTCGAGTTCGGCTGGGACAGCTGGCCGATCCTCTACAAGGTCACCAAGACCGCGTAAGGTTCGAACCGGACAACAAGGTCCGTGGGGCGGCGCTCCGGCGCCGTCCCACGGACCATGTCACGAGAGCAGCGAGTAGCACCGTATGGGCTGGTACATCTTCCGAAGGATCCTCCAGGGGATCCCCGTCTTCTTCGGGTCGACGTTCATCATCTTCGCGATGGTCTTCGCGGTCCCGGGGAACCCGATCCTGCGGATGTTCGGCGACCGCACCCCGAGCGAGGCGCAGATCGCCGCCCTCGAGGCCAAGTTCCACCTCGATCAGGACTTCTTCACCCGGTACTTCCTGTACC
>JAGIAU010000056.1 GCA_017744755.1 Microbacteriaceae bacterium | reverse complement strand
GTGTTACCGTCTACCAGTAGTCAGTGACGCTGAGTAGAACGGAGCCCCGATGGGCGGCAGGCAGATGACGGAGATGCTCAAGGGCACCCTCGAGGGGATCGTCCTCGCAGTCCTCGCGATGCGCCCCGCGCACGGATACGACATCACGGCATGGCTGCGCGAGCAGGGCTTCGCCGACATCGTCGAGGGCACCGTCTACGCGCTCCTCGTGCGGATCGAGCAGAAGGGCCTCGTCGACGTCGTCAAGGTCCCCTCCGAGAAGGGCCCGCCGCGCAAGGTCTACTCCCTCAACGCCGCGGGGCGGGACGCCCTCGACGAGTTCTGGACCACCTGGGGCTTCCTGGCCGACCGGCTGGGCGCGCTCCGCACCGCAGGCAACGACACCGTCGCGCACGCCGCGACCACGGAAGGGAAGTGACATGTCATTCATCGACAAGCTCGTCGGCGACCTCGGCGAGAAGAAGCGCTGGAAGCAGTACAAGGCCCGCGTCGCCGCCATGCCGGCGCCGTATCGCACCGCGGTCGAGGGCCTCGAACGGTACATGATGATCGCCGGCGCGCAGGGCTACGACGCCTCCGTGCAGATCTGGGAGGACCTCGCGGACCTCTTCGAGCAGGCCGCCGCCGACGGCACGGCGGTCCGCGACGTGGTCGGCGACGACCCGGTCGCCTTCGCGGACGACTTCGCCGCCAACTACGGCTCGAAGGACTGGCGCACGAAGGAGCGGCAGCGCCTCGTCGAGACGATCGAACGCGCCGAGCGGGGCGAGGCATGAACGCCGCTCCGGCGGTCCCCGCCATCCGGGTCGCCGACATCCGCAAGTCCTTCCAGGACCTCGAGGTCCTCCGCGGCGTCGACCTCGAGGTGGCGCGCGGCAGCGTCTTCGCGCTGCTCGGCTCGAACGGCGCCGGCAAGACGACGCTCATCCGCATCCTGTCGACGCTGCTCCGGGCCGACGGCGGGACCGCCGAGATCGACGGCCACGACGTCGCGACCGACAGCGCGGAGGTCCGCGCAGCGATCAGCCTGACCGGGCAGTTCGCCGCGGTCGACGGGCAGCTGTCGGGCCGGGAGAACCTCGTGCTCATCGCCCGGCTCCGCCACCAGCGCGACCCCGGCGCGATCGCCGACGCGCTCCTGGCGCGCTTCGACCTCACGGAGGCGGCGGGCCGGAAGGTCGCGACATACTCGGGCGGCATGCGCCGCCGGCTCGACATCGCGATGAGCCTCATCGGCTCGCCCTCGGTCGTGTTCCTCGACGAGCCGACGACCGGCCTCGATCCGCAGTCGCGGCTCGAGGTGTGGGCGACCGTCCGCGGGCTCGCCGACGGCGGGACGACCGTCCTGCTCACCACCCAGACGCTCGACGAGGCGGAGCACCTCGCGGACCGGATCGCGATCCTGCACGAGGGCCGGATCCTCGTGGAGGGCGCCCTCGACGAGCTCCAGCGCGTGCTGCCGGTCGCCGAGCCCGTCCACGTGGCGCAGCAGCCCTCGCTCGAGGACGTGTTCCTCGCCCTCGTCGGCGACCAGCGCAGCAGCAAGGAGACCGCAGCATGACCGCCACCGCCATGTCCGTGCCCGGCGCCCCCGCGCGCACGCGCTTCTTCGCCGACTCGGCCGTCCTCACCGGCCGGTCCCTCCGGCACATCCTGCGCAGCCCCGACACGATCATCACGACGGCGATCATGCCGGTCGCGTTCATGCTGCTCTTCGTCTTCGTGCTCGGCGGCGCGATCGACGCCGGCAGCGACTCCTACGTCCGCTACCAGCTGCCGGGCATCCTGCTCATCACGGTCGCCTCGGGCATCTCGTACACGGCCTACCGGCTGTTCCTCGACATGCAGAGCGGGATCTTCGAGCGGTTCCAGTCGATGCCGATCGCGCGGTCCTCGGTGCTGTGGGCCCACGTCCTCACGAGCCTCGTGGCGAACCTCGTCTCGCTCGTCATCGTCGTCGGCGTCGCGCTCCTCATCGGCTTCCGCTCCGGGGCGGGCGTGCTCGCCTGGCTCGCGGTCGCCGGGATCATGGTGCTGTTCACGCTCGCCCTGACCTGGCTCGCCGTGATCCCGGGGCTGACCGCGAAGTCGGTCGAGGGCGCGAGCGCGTTCTCCTATCCCCTGATCTTCCTGCCGCTCGTATCCTCCGCCTTCGTGCCGACGGACTCGATGCCGGGACCGGTGCGCTGGTTCGCGGAGGTGCAGCCGGTGACCCCGATCGTGAACACCCTCCGCGCGCTCCTCGAGGAGCGACCGGTCGGCGGCGACATCTGGATCGCGCTCGCCTGGGTGCTCGGCATCCTCGTGGCCTCGATCCTCGGCACGACGGCGGCCTACCGCCGCCGCATCGCGTAGCGGGATTCCAGGAGCGAACGCGCCCCGCGCTCAGGGCTCGGTCAGGCCGGCGGCCTGGCCGGGCCCGAGCAGCATCCGCCAGATCCAGGTCGCCGCGACGGCGGCGGGGGCCCGCGGATCGCTCTCCAGCCAGGCCCGCACCGCGCCGAAGCCACTGCCCGCGACGCTCGCCGCGAAGATCTCGATCGGCACGCCGACATCGGGGGCGTCGTCGCCCGCGAGCGCGAGGTGGCGGCGCACGAGGTCGTCGACGCGCGACCAGATCCGCGCGGTCACGACGGCGGAGCCGTGCGGTCCGAGGGCCCAGGCGTAGAGCCCGGCATGCGCCTCGACGTGCTCGAGGAAGCGGATGATGCCCGCGGGGACGCGATCCGGGGTCTTCAGCGGGCCCTCGAGGCTCGCGCCGACCTCCTCGACGATCTCGTCGAGCGCATCGGCGAGCAGCGTCTCCTTGTCGGAGTAGTGCTGGTAGAAGCTGCTGCGGTTCACCCCGGCCCGCTCGGCGATGTCGCCGATGGTGATCTCGTCGAGCGCGCGCTCGCTCGCGAGTTGCAGCGCGGCCTGACGCAGGGCCTGCCGCGTGCGCGCGCTCCGAGGATCCACCCGGAGATTCTGACAGAACGCTCGGAATCCCGCCCGATTTCTACGACAACTGTCGGTTTTCCGACAGTTGTCGCTATAGTTGCGGCAGGCCCGAAGGCGCGCCGCCCCCTCCGTTGAAAGGTGCCCCGTGGCCGCTCTGCTGTACCGTCTCGGCCGACTCGCCGCGCGCCGCGCGTGGATCGTGCTCTCGGCCTGGATCGTCGCCCTCGGCCTCGCCGTCGGCGGGTTCCTCGCCTTCGGCGGCACCCTCTCCGCGAACTTCAACATCCCCGGCACCGCGACCGACCGCGTCACGCAGCAGCTCGCCGAGGCGCTGCCCGACTACGCGGGCGCCGCCGCGACCGTCGTCTTCCGCGCCGAGGACGGCGCGTTCTCCGCCGAGCAGCAGGATGCCATCGCCGGCCTGCTCGCGGAGGTCGAGGAGCAGGACGGCGTCGCCGCCGTCGTCGACCCCTTCGACACGGAGGCGCAGCGCGCCGACCAGGCGCAGCAGCTCGAGGACGCCCGCGCCGACATCGCGGACGGCGAGCAGCGGCTCGCGGACGGCGAGGCGCAGCTCGCGGACGGGCAGGCGCAGCTCGACGCCGCGCAGGAGCAGCTCGACGCGAGCCGCCGGCAGCTCGACGACGGCCAGGCGCAGCTCGATCTCGCGATCGCCCAGGCGAAGGAGGTCGGCCTCTACTACGACGTCGCCGCCGAGCAGTTCGCCGTCCAGCAGGCGCAGCTCGACGCCGGCCGGGCCCAGCTCGAGGCGGGCCAGGACCAGCTCGACGCGCAGCAGCAGACGATCGACGACGGCCGGGCGGACCTCGAGGACGGCAAGGCCGAGCTCGCCGACGGCCGCGAGCAGCTCGCGCTCGGGGAGCGCCTGCTCGACGCCGCCTCCGGCCTCCGCTCGGTGTCCGAGGACGGCGCGACCGCGCTCGGCACCGTGCTCTTCGAGAGCGACTTCTTCACCCTGAGCAGCGAGACGAAGGCCGCCGTCGCGGGCGTGCTCGACGCCGCCGCGATCCCCGGCGTGACGCTCACCTACTCCTCGGAGATCGCCGCGTCGTTCGACGGTCTGCTCGGCGCCGGCGAGATCGTCGGCATCCTGCTCGCCCTCGTCGTGCTGCTCGTGACGCTCCGCGCGATCCTCCCCGCGCTGCTGCCGATGGTCTCCTCGATCCTCGGCGTCGGCGTCGGCATCGCCGCCTCCCTCGCGTTCTCCAGCGTCACCGACATGTCGAGCGTCACCCCGGCGCTCGGCGTCATGCTCGGCCTCGCGGTCGGCATCGACTACGCCCTCTTCATCGTCAACCGGCACCGCCGCCAGCTCCGGCAGGGCATGGAGCTGCACGAGTCGATCGGCCTCGCGAACGGCACCGCCGGCTCCGCCGTCGTGTTCGCCGGCGCGACCGTCGTCGTCGCACTGCTCGCGCTGACGGTGACCGGCATCCCGTTCCTCGGGACGATGGGCATCGTCGCCGCCTTCTGCGTCCTCGTCGCGGTGCTCTGCGCCGTCACGCTCGTCCCCGCTCTGCTCCGCCTGGTCGGGATGCGGGCGCTGAACAGGCGGGCGCGGGCTGCGGCGCAGGCCGCCGCGGCGGCCGGGCACGCGGAATCGGCGCCCCGGGCCCCGAAGCCCATGCGGACCGGCTGGGCGATCGGCTCCGTCGTGGTCGGGGTGATCGGCCTGCTCGTGCTCGCCGCTCCGGTGCTGAGCCTGCGTCTCGGCCTGCTCAACGCCTCCTCCGAGCCCGTCGAGTCGACGCAGTACCAGACCTACAAGACGATCGAGCAGGAGTTCGGCGCGGGCCGCGGGGCGGGGCTGCTCGTCGTCGCGACGCCGGACTCGCCGGTCGCGGACGACGATCTTCGGGGCGTGCAGGCCGACTTCGTCGACTTCCTCATGGCGCAGGACGGCGTCGTGGCGGCGGTCCCGATCGCGGCGACCGACGCCGGCGACCTGCTCGCCTTCCAGGTCGTCCCCGAGGAGGGCTCGACGAGCGCGTCGACGGAGGCGCTCGTGCACGCGCTGCGGGACGCGACGCCGCCCGCCGGGATCGACCACGTGGGCGTCGCGGGCTCCGCGAGCGCCGCGATCGACATCTCGGAGAAGCTCGCGGGCGCGCTGCCGCTCTACCTCGCGCTCATCGCCGGCATCGCGGTCATCCTGCTCATCCTCGTCTTCCGCTCCATCCTCGTGCCGCTGCTCGCGGCCGCGGGCTTCGTGCTCTCGCTGTTCGCCGCGCTCGGCGCCGTCACCGCCGTGTACCAGTGGGGCTGGCTCGGCAGCCTGTTCGACGTGCACGATCCTGGTCCCGTGCTGAGCTTCGCGCCGATCCTCATCATCGGCATGCTGTTCGGCCTCGCGATGGACTACCAGATCTTCCTCGTCGCGGGCATGCGCGAGGCGTACGTGCACGGCGCCCCGCCGCGGGTCGCCGTCATGTCGGGCCTGCGCAGCGGCCGCGCGGTCGTCACCGCGGCGGCGATCATCATGGCCTCGGTGTTCGGCGGCTTCGTGTTCTCCCACATCGGGACGATCCGCCCGCTCGGCTTCGGCCTCGCCGTCGGCGTGCTCTTCGACGCCTTCGTCGTGCGCATGCTCATCACGCCGGCCGTCATCCACCTGCTCGGGAAGGCCGCGTGGTGGATGCCGAAGTGGCTCGACCGCATCCTGCCGAACGTCGATGTCGAGGGCGCCGCCCTGGAACGCCAGCACGCGCACGTCTAGTCGCCGCGCGGGCGGCAGGCGGTCCCGCCCTGGGCGCAAACGGTCCCGGCCACGCCCCAGCGGGAGCCGTTTGCGCCCACGGGCCGGCGCGCTGCGGGGACCCGTGGGCGCAAACGGCTCGTCCGGGCGCGCCGGGAGGACCACTTGCGCCCACAGGGCGGCGCTGGGGGCCGCCCGCTAGACTCGCCGGACTGACGACAGGAGCCCCGTGACGCTTGCCGCCGCGTTCGACGCCATCGCCGCCGTGCCCGCGCCGGCCGCCCTCATCCCGTTCCTCGACCCGATCGGGATCATCAACGCGGCCGGCCCCTGGGTGCTGCTCGTCGTCTGCCTCATCATCTTCGCCGAGACGGGCCTGCTGATCGGCTTCATCCTCCCGGGCGACACGCTGCTGCTCGCGATGGGGGTCATGACCTTCGTCAGCACGATGGGCATGGCGGGCGGCGACGGCATCACCGAGGAGATCACGACGACGACCGGCATCCCCATCTGGGTGGTCTGTCTCGCGATCGGTCTCGCCGCCTTCGCCGGCGGTGAGGTCGGCTACCTCATCGGTCACAAGGGCGGCCCCGCGATCTTCGAGAAGAAGGAGTCGGGCCTCTTCTCCATCAAGAACGTCGAGCGCACGAGCGCGTTCTTCAAGCGCTTCGGCGGCTGGGCGATCATCCTCGCCCGTTTCGTCCCCGTCGTCCGCACGGTCGCCCCGCTGCTCGCGGGCGTCGGACACATGCCGTATCGGCGGTACACGCTCTACAACCTGATCGGCGCGCTCATCTGGGGCGCCGGACTCACCTACATCGGCTACCTCATCGGCTACATCCCGTGGCTGCGCGACTTCATCATCGAGTACATCGACATCGTGCTGCTCGCCGTCGTCCTCGTCATCCTGATCCCGACGATCTGGCACTTCGTCCAGGGCCGCATCAAGGCCCGACGCGCCGGCAACGCCGTCGCGAGCGCCGCCGAGGTCGAGTCGCTCGTCGTCGACCTGAGCGACCACGACAAGCAGGAGTGAGCGGTCGCGCGGAGGCTCAGCCGAGCGCGAGCAGGACGATGAGGAGGGCGTTCAGCGCCGTGATGATCGCGACGGCGATCCAGCCCAGGACGCGCAGCCAGACGGGATGCACCCAGCGGCCCATGACGCGCACGGAGCCGGTCGCGTGCACGAGCGGGATGAGCGCGAAGGGGATGCCGAAGGAGAGCACGACCTGCGAGAGCACGAGCGCCCACGTCGGGTCGACGCCGACGGCGAGGAGGACGACGGCGGGCACGAGGGTGATGAGCCGGCGGACCGTGACGGGCACCCGGATCTTCAGCAGGCCGCCGATGATCGACTGCCCGGCGTAGGTGCCGACCGCGCTGCTCGCGAGCCCGGAGGCGAGCAGGCCGATCGCGAACACGGCGGCGACCCCCGGTCCGAGGGCCGCGACGATCGCCGCGTGCGCGCCCTCGATCGAGTCGGTGCCCGCGACGCCGCGGAGGGCGGTCGCGGCGAGGAGCAGCATGGCGATGTTCACCGCACCGGCGACGACGAGCGCGGCCAGGACGTCGATCTTGGTGGCGCGCAGCAGGAGGGGGATGCGGCCCTCGTCCGGGATGCCCGCCCCGGCGCCGGCCTTGGGCGCGAGATGCCGATCGCGGGCCAGCGCGCTGTGCAGATAGATGGCGTGCGGCATGACGGTCGCGCCGAGCATGCTCGTGGCGAGCAGCACGGAGTCGGTGTCCTGGAAGCGCGGCACGAGGCCCGTGAGCGCCTCGCCGCCGTCGAAGCCGGAGACCATGAGGCCGAAGACGAAGCCGACGACGATGATCGCGAGCAGCCCGATGATGACGAACTCGAAGGCGCGCTGCCCGGCCCGCGACTGCACGTTCAGGATCGCGATCGCGATGACGCCGACGATGAGGCCGCCGAGCCAGAGCGGGATGCCGAACAGCAGATGCAGGGCGATCGCGCCGCCGAACACCTCGGCGATGTCGGTCGCCGCGGCGACGAGCTCGGCCTGCAGCCAGTACAGGCGCCGCGGCCAGGTCCGGAGCCGGTCGCCGAGATACTCGGAGAGGCTCTGACCGGTGACGAGGCCGAGCTTCGCGGAGGAGTACTGGACGAGGACGGCGATCGCGTTGGCGAGGACGAGCACCCAGAGCAGCAGGTGCCCGTAGCGAGCACCCGCGGTGAGGTTCGCGGCGACGTTGCCGGGGTCCACGTAGGCGATCGCGGCGACGAACGCCGGGCCGAGGAGTAGGATCGCCTTGGTTTTCGGCACACCGAAAACCTAGCACGGCTCAGCACGCCGTCGCGGGCGCTAGCATGGCGGCGCCCCGATCCCCCCACCAGGAGCCGCACCGTTGTCCACCGAGTACCCCGAGCCGATCCGCTACACGGGTCACCTGATCCGTCGCGCGGAGCAGCGGCACGTCGCCGCGTGGCAGACGCACTCCCCCGACGCGACGAACGTCCAGTTCGCCGCCCTCGCCGTCATCGCCAGGCGGCCCGGCGCCAGTCAGCGCGAGCTCGGCGACGAGCTCGACCTCGACCGTTCGACCATCGCCGACCTCGTGCGCCGGCTCGAGCACAACGGGCTCATCACCCGCACCGCCTCGACCGTCGACCGCCGCCGCTTCGAGCTCGAGGTCACCGACGCGGGCCGCGCCGAGATCGAACGGCTGCGGCCCATCGCCCTCCGGATCGAGCAGGAGCTCTTCGGCGACATGACGCCGGACGAGCTGGCGGCGTTCAGGCGGTTCCTGCAGACCATGCTGCGACCGCGGGCATGATCCGGCGGAACGCCATCGCGCGGTGCGAGACGGCGTTCTTCTCGGCGGGGGTCAGCTCCGCGAGCCCGCGGTCCAGGCCGTCCGGACGGAACACCGGGTCGTAGCCGAAGCCGCCGTCGCCGACCGGCTCCGGCAGGATGACGCCCGGCCAGACCGCCACCTCGACGGCCTCCGTGCCGTCCGGGGCGACGAACGCGGCCGCGCACAGGAACTGCGCGCGGCGGTCGGCGGGATCGGGCAGGCCTGCGAGCTCGTCGAGGAGCTTTGCCGTGTTGTCCGCATCGACGCCCGTGCCGGCGAAGCGCTTCGAGTAGATGCCCGGCGCCCCGCCGAGCGCGTCGACCGCGAGGCCCGAGTCGTCCGCGAGCGCCGGGAGCCCGCTGTGCGCGACCGCGGCGCGGGCCTTGATGAGGGCGTTCTCCGCGAACGTCACGCCGTCCTCCACCGGATCGGGGCCGTCCGTCGGGACGAACTCGAAGCCCGTCGCGGCGTCCCCGAGGATGGCGCGGAGCTCCTCGAGCTTATGGGCGTTGTGGGTCGCGATGACGATGGTCTGCACTTCGACTCGCTCCGCTCGCTCAGCGAGCCAGGTCGCCGGCCAGGGCGTCGCGCTGCAGCTGCGCGAGCCGCGCGGTGCCCGAGGTCGCGAGCTCGAGCAGCGCGTCGAGCTCGCGCTTGTCGAAGGGCGCGCCCTCGGCCGTGCCCTGCACCTCGACGAAGAGGCCGCGGCCGGTCGTCACGACGTTCATGTCCGTCTCCGCCTTCGAGTCCTCGCGGTACTCGAGGTCGAGCAGCGGCACGCCGTCCACGATGCCGACGCTGACCGCGGCGACCGAGTCGACGAGCGGCTGCGCCTGCTTCCCGATGAAGCCCCGCTCCCGCCCCCAATCGATCGCGTCCGCGAGCGCGACATAGGCGCCCGTGATCGCCGCGGTCCGGGTGCCGCCGTCGGCCTGGAGCACGTCGCAGTCGATGACGAGCGTGTTCTCCCCGAGCGCCTTGGTGTCGATGACCGCGCGCAGCGCCCGGCCGATCAGCCGGGAGATCTCGTGCGTGCGGCCGCCGACGCGGCCCTTGATCGACTCGCGGTCGCTCCGCTCGTTCGTCGCGCGCGGGAGCATCGCGTACTCGGCCGTGACCCAGCCCCTGCCCTTCCCCACGAGCCAGCGCGGCACGCCCTGCGTGAAGCTCGCGGTGCACAGCACGCGCGTGCGGCCGAAGGAGATGAGCGCGGAGCCCTCCGCCTGCTCGCTCCAGCCGCGCTGGATCGTCACCTCGCGGAGGTCGCCGGGGCTGCGGCCGTCGAGTCGAGTCATGCGTTCGTCCTTTCGTCGCCGTCCGCGGTGGGCGTAAACGGTCGTCCTGCGGAGGCGTTCTCAGCCATTTGCGTCCACATCGATCAGCTGAATCGGGACGGTGGACGTGAAGGGCTCGACACGGACGAGCTCCGGGCCGAGGAAGCGCTGGGCGAGCCGCTTGAAGCCGTCGGCATCGGCGCCGGTCGCCTCGAAGTGGTGGCGGGGCGGCGCCGCCTCCGCGCGCGCGAGATCGTGCTTGACGAGCGTCCGGTACACGTCGAACGCGGTCTCCTCGGCGCTCGAGATGAGCGTCACCTCGGGCCCCATGACGTACTGGATCGCCGCCGCGATGAGCGGATAGTGCGTGCAGCCGAGGACGAGCGTGTCGACGCCGGCCGCCCGCAGCGGCGCGAGGTAGCCCTCCGCGACCTCGAGCAGCTCGGGCCCGGTCGTCACCCCCGCCTCGACGAACTCGACGAAGCGCGGGCACGCCCGCGTGAGGATCTCCAGATCGGATGCGGCGGCGAACGCGTCCTCGTAGGCGAGCGAGTTCACGGTCCCGACGGTCCCGATGACGCCGACGCGGCGGTTCCTGGTCTGCCGGACGGCGGCGCGCACCGCCGGCTGGATGACCTCGATGACGGGGATGCCGGCCGCGAGCGTGAAGCGCTCCCGGGCGTCGCGGAGCATCGCCGCGGACGCGGTGTTGCAGGC
>JAGIAU010000055.1 GCA_017744755.1 Microbacteriaceae bacterium | reverse complement strand
CGAGGGCCATCTGCGAGCGGCCCGCGTTGTGGATGCAGAGGAAGAGGACGTGGGGGAGGCCGTCGGCGGCGTGGGTCATGGCGTGGTCCTTTCGGGGAGGTCGAGTTCGTCGAGGAGCTGCAGCACGCGGCGCTCGATCTCGTCGCGCAGCGGGCGGACGCCCGCAAGCGTCCAGCCGGCCGGATCGGGCAGCGCCGTCCAGGCCTCGATGCGCTGGCCGGAGAGCTCGGGCGCCGTGCCGCCGCCCAGCGTGACGACGACATCGGCGCCGGCCTGGAGCTCGTCGGTGCGGAGCTTCGGCACCTCGGCGGAGATGTCGATGCCGCGCTCGGCCAGGGCGGCGACGGCCACGTCGCTGATCTCGTCGGCGGGCGCGGAGCCGGCCGACCAGCCGATCGCCCGGTCGCCGGCGTGCGCACGGAAGAAGCCGAGGGCCATCTGCGAGCGGCCCGCGTTGTGGACGCAGAGGAAGAGCACCTTCGGCTTCGTCGCGGTCGGGGTGGTCACGGGGCTTCCTGTCGGGTGGGCGTCGGGTGGAGATCGGGTGGAGGTCGGGTGGATGTCGGGCGGAGGCCGGGCTCGGCATCAGGCCGTGGTCAGGCTGGGCAGGATCGCGCGAATGCGCGAGGCGAGCTCGTCGTAGGCGTCGTCGAAGGCCGCAGCGGTCCCGATCCGGACGGGGTCCGGGATCGACCAGTGCGCCGTGTCGTCGCCGTCGAGATCCTCGTGCGCGGCGTCGCAGACCGTGATGATCCAGTCGCCGTCGGCGGCGCCGTCGAAGGCCTGCGGGGTGCGGGGCGGGAGGTCGAGACCGTGCCGCGCGGCGGTGTCGAACGCGCCGCTCGCGATCGCTTCGGCCGGTCGCGTCCCGGCCGATGCGACCGGGATCGAGCTCTCCCGCTGCCAGAGCGCGGCGGCGAGCTGGGATCGTGCGGAGTTCGCGGAGCAGACGAACACGATGCGCCGCGGCGCGGCGAACGTGCTCCCGCCGACGAGCGCGCGGGCGTGTGGCGCGAGCCGTACGTAGGTGCGGCGCCGGTCGGCCTCCGAGCGGCTGCGCTCGACGAGTTCGGCCCGCTCGAGGATGCCGAGATGGTGCGCGAGCAGGCTGGAGGAGAGACCGAGGGTCTCCTGGATCTCGCTCGGCGCGAGGTCGCCGATCGCGAGCGCGTCCACGATCCGAAGTCGCGCGGGGTCGGCGAGCGCCGCAAGCACCGCGACGCGACGATCCAGATCAGATATTTCAGTAAACATTAAGTCAATATTGACTGAGTGATCCCGGGTGCGTCAAGATGCATCCCGTGATCGCACCCCTCTGGCGCCGAGCGCTCGCCGAGCTCCTCGGCACGGGCCTCCTCGTGACCGTCGTCGTCGGCTCGGGGATCATGGCCGAGCGGCTCTCGCCCGCGGATGTCGGGCTCCAGCTTCTGGAGAACTCCTTCGCGACCGCGCTCGGGCTCGCCGTGCTCATCCTGCTCCTCGCGCCGGTCAGCGGTGCCCACTTCAACCCGGTCGTCACCCTCGCCGACATCGCGCTCGGCGCTCGACCGGCGCCGGGAGCGCCTGATGCGCTCGCCCGGATCGCCGCGCAGCTCCTCGGCGCCGTCGGCGGCGCGCTCCTGGCGAACGCCATGTTCGGCGTCGCGAGCGCGTTCTCCGCCGAAGCACGGGCCGACGCCGGGGCCGTGCTCGCCGAGGTCGTGGCGACCGCCGGGCTCGTGCTGCTCGTCTTCGGTCTCGTCCGAGCCGGGCACGGCGCGGTCGTGATCGCTCCGGCCGTCGGCGCCTACATCGGCGCCGCCTACTGGTTCACCGCCTCGACGTCCTTCGCCAATCCGGCGGTCACCGTCGGCCGCATGTTCTCCGACACCTTCGCCGGGATCGCCCCCGCCTCCGCACCCTGGTTCATCGGCGCTCAGGTCCTCGGCGGCGCCGTCGGCGCCGCGCTCGTCCTCCTGCTCTTCCCCAGAAAGGCCTGACCGTGACCCGTCTTGCGATCGTCGGGGGTTCCGACGCCGGCATCTCGGCCGCCCTGCGCGCCCGGGAGCTCGACCCGTCGGCCGAGGTGACCGTCGTCGTGGCGGACGCCTACCCGAACTATTCGATCTGCGGCATCCCGTACTACTTCACGGGCGAGGTGCAGCCGTGGCAGTCGCTCGCCCACCGCACCGCCGCCGACCTCGAGGCGACCGGGATGCGGCTCCGGCTCGACACGCTCGCGACCCGCATCGACGTCGCGGGGCGGCGCCTCGAGGTGCGAGGCCCCGACGGCTCGGTCGAGGAGCTCGCCTATGACGAGCTCGTGGTCGGCACCGGCGCGCTGCCGTCCCATGCCGGCATCGCCGGCCTCGACGCGCTCGGCCCCGAGCAGGGCGTGCATGTCATGCACTCGATGGGGGACACCTTCGCGCTCGACCGGGACCTCGCCGAGCGGCAGCCCGCCTCGGCCATCATCGTCGGCGCGGGCTACGTCGGCCTGGAGATGGCCGAGGCGTTCACCGCCAGGGGGATGCGGGTCACGCAGCTGCAGCGCGGGCCCGAGGTGCTCTCCACGCTCGACCCGGAGCTCGGCGCCCTCATCCACGAGGAGATCGCCGGGCACGGCGTCGAGGTCGTCACCGGGACCGTCGTGCGCGCGATCGAGCAGGGACCGACCGGTCTCACCGTCATGGCCGACCGCGCGGGCCGTCCGGCGACGTTCACGGCCGACCTCGTCCTCCTCGTCGTCGGCGTCCGGCCGAACACCGAGCTCCTCGCCGAGGCCGGCGCCGTCCTCGGCGCCGGCGGCGCGGTCGTCGTCGACCGGGAGATGCGCACCGGCCTCCCGCACATCTGGGCCGCCGGCGACGGCGTCGTCACCCATCACCTGCTCCTCGGGACGACCTACCTGCCGCTCGGCACGACCTCGCACAAGCAGGGCCGCGTGGCCGGCGAGAACGCGATCGGCGGCGAGGCCCGCTTCGCCGGCTCCGTCGGCACCCAGGTCGTCAAGGTCTTCGACCTCGTCGCCGGCCGGACCGGGCTCCGCGATCAGGATGCGACAGCCGCGGGCTTCACGCCCGTCACCGTCGCCTCGGTCGCCGACGATCACAAGCGCTACTACCCGGGCGCGCATCCGATCCGCTTCCGCATCACGGGCGACGAGCGCGACGGCTGGCTCCTGGGCGCCCAGCTGGTCGGTCGCCACGGCACCGAGGTCGCCAAGCGCGTCGACACGTTCGCGACCGCGCTGCACGCCGGATTCAGCATCGAGCAGCTCAGCGACCTCGACCTCAGCTACACCCCGCCGCTCGGCTCGCCCTGGGACGCCGTGCAGGTCGCGGCGCAGGCCTGGGCGGCGCAGCGGCGCGCCCGAGCGCTCGCCGGCGTGTAGGGCCGACGAGCGCGGACACGGCGCGATCCGTCAGGATGGTCGCCGTGAACGCACCGCTCTGGCGCCGCGCCCTCGCCGAGCTCCTCGGCACCGGCCTCCTCGTCACCATCGTGATCGGCTCCGGGATCGTCGCAGAGCGGCTCTCACCCGGCGATGTCGGTCTGGAGCTGTTCGAGCACGTGTTCGCGATCGTCCTCGGTCTCGCGGTCCTCATCCTGCTCCTCGCCCCGGTGAGCGGCGCGCACTTCAACCCGCTCGTGACCGTCGCCGACGCCCTCCTCGATCGCGCCGACGGCCGGCCGGGCGTGCATCGCACGATCGATGCGGTCGTCCGGATCGTCGCGCAGACCGCTGGCGCCATCGCTGGCGCCCTGCTGGCGAACGCCATGTTCGCCGTGCCGAGCGCGTTCTCCGCCCACGAACGCGCCGCCGCCGGTTCGCTCCTCGGCGAGGTCGTCGCGACCGCGGGGCTCCTGCTCGTCGTCTTCGGCCTCGCCCGCGCCGGCTACGGCATCGCCGTCGTGGCGCCCGCCGTGGCCGCCTATGTCGGGGCGGCGATCTGGGCCACCTCGTCCTTCGCGTTCATGAACCCGTCCGTCATGCTCGGCCGCATGTTCTCCGACACCTTCGCGGGCATCGCGCCCGCCTCGGTGCCGCCCTTCCTGGCGGCGCAGCTCATCGGCGGGGCGATCGGGACCCTCCTCGCGGTGCTGCTCATCCCGAGGAGGGCCTCCGCCTGAGCCGCTGCTCACACCGCCCGCAGCGCGACCGTCGGGGACAGCCGCGACGCGCTCAGCGCCGGGTAGAGCCCCGCGACGACGCCGACGGCGAGCGCGACGGCGGGGCCGCCGGCGAGCACCTCGATCGGCACGACGGGCGGCTGTCCACGCAGCGCCGCGTACCCGAGGACGGTGAACGCGCCCCCGGCGATCCCGGCGACCGCGCCGATCGCGGCCAGCACGATCGCCTCGCCGACGAACTGGCCGGCGATCTGCCCGGACCGGGCGCCGAGCGCTCGGCGCAGCCCGATCTCGCCGCGGCGCTCGAGGACGGCGACGACCATCGTGTTCGCGATGCCGATGCCGCCGACGAGGAGCGCGATCGCGGCGAGGCCCACGGCGAGGCCGGAGAGCGACTCGTCCGTGCTCTCCCGCGCGCCCGCGAGGTCGGAGAGCTTCGAGACCTGCACGTAGGGTGAGCGCGGGTTGGCCGCCGCGGCGATGACCTCGCGCACCTCGCCGACCCTGCCCGGCGCGACGCGCACGTAGACGGAGTCGATGGTCCCCTCGGCGCCGGACGGCAGGACGTGCTCGTGCGCCCAGGCGTCCCCGAGGAAGGCGGCGGAGTCGATCTGCTCGGCGAGCCCGGCCGAGTCGAGGATGCCGATGACGGCGTACCACTGCTCGCCGATCCACACCCGCACGCCGATCTCGTCGATGCCGAGCCGGGCGGCCGCCGCCGCGCCGAGCACTGTGACGGGCAGGCCCCGGGTGCCGGCGTCGAACCAGGCGCCGAGACGCAGCGAACCCTCGATCGCGTCGAGGAAGCCGGGGTCGGCCGCGAGGACGCGGAGCCCGTTCGTCTCGCCGGGCGGGACGAGGTCGGTGCGGTAAGCGTTCGTCTCGTCGGGGAGCCGCTCGAGGACGCCGACCTGCTCGACGGCGTCGACGCGCGAGATCATCCCCGGCGCGGTGTCCGGCAGGGGGACGGGCTGGTTGTCCGGACCGTAGCCGGGGTTGACGACGAGCAGGTTCGCTCCGAGCCGGTCGAGATCGGCGAGGAGCTGCGCCTGGTTCGTCGCGGCGATGCCCGTGATGGCGGTGAGTGCGGCGATCCCGACCGCGATCCCGAGGGCCGAGAGCGCGGTGCGCAGCCTGCGGCTGCGCGGCCCGATCAGCGCGGTGCGCAGTTGATCCGCGACGCTCAACCGGATCCGGCTCATGCGGCCCTCCCCGGGACGATCCGGCCGTCGCGGATGCGCACCTGCCGGTCGGCGCGTGCGGCGATGCCGGCGTCGTGCGTGATGATCGCAACGGCGGTCCCCGCACGTGCGACCTCGGTGAGCAGCGCGAGAATGCTCTCGCCCGTGGCGGAGTCGAGCGAGCCGGTCGGCTCGTCGGCGAAGAGCACCGCGGGCTCGCGCACGAGCGCCCGGGCGATCGCGACGCGCTGCTGCTCGCCCCCCGACAGCTCTCCCGGCCGGTGCCGCACGCGATGGCCGAGGCCGACGCGCTCGAGCGCGCGGGCGGCGCGTTCGGATCTCGCGCGAGCGGGCACGCCGGAGTAAAGGAGACCGAGCGCGACGTTCTCCTGGGCCGACAGCGCCGGCAGCAGGAAGAACTGCTGGAACACGAAGCCGATCCGCCGCGCCCGCAGCGCCGCCCGGTCGCCGCCGCGGAGCCCCGCGACGTCGACCCCGTCGATGAGCACGCGGCCCTCGGTCGGATCGTCGAGCGTTCCCATGATCGAGAGCATCGTCGTCTTGCCGGAGCCCGATGCTCCGACGACGGCGACGAGCTCCCCCGCGGCGATTGCGAGGCTCACCTCGTGCAGGACCCGCAGCGGCGGCGATCCCGGGTAGTCCTTGCTGACATCGATCAACTCGACGACGCTCATCGCGCGATCACCACCCGGTCGCCCTCGGCGAGGTCGCCGGCGACGACCTGCGCCCGGGCGTCGGCGATGAGGCCGAGCTCGACGGCGACGCGCGTGAGTTCGCCGTCGCGCAGCACGTCGACCGCGTAGCCGCCGTCGAGCGTCGCGACGAGCGCCACGACGGGGACGACGAGCGCGTCCGGCGCCTCGGTGCTGGGGATCGCGACCTTGACCGCGCGGAGGCCGATGCCCTCGGCTGCCACGGGATCGTCGAGATCGATCACGGCCGATGCGGGCGTGGTACCGCCGTCCTCGACCGGCTGGCCGCCGGGATCGATCGACGCGATGGCGCCGTTCAGCGCGGTGCCGTCGGGGAGCGTGACCGTGACGGCCGTCGCCGGGAGCAGCTCGCGGGCCTGGGCGTCCGTGAGCCGGGCGACGACGCGCAGTCGCGTGCTCGTGACGCCGATCGGCCCCTGGCTCGCCGGGTCGCCGAGCTTCGCGTTCACGGCTGCGACCCGCACGGCCTCGGCGTCGACCGCGACGACGTCCCCGAGGGCGACGACGCCGGTCGGCTGCTGGCCGGTCGCCTCCTGCCATGCCTCGACGGCCTGGGCGGTGTACCAGGTGAACGTCTCGTCGACCGTCAGGTCGCCCGCGAAGCCGGACACCGCGAGGAACTCCTCGAGCTGCCGCACGTCCGGACCGTCCGGCACCCCTTCGCTCAGCGGGCGCCAGAACGGGCGGTCGCCGCGCACCGCGATGACCGGCGCCCCGTCGACCTCGTACAGCGACTGACCGATCGGGATCACATCGCCGGCCCGCGGCAGGCGGGTCACGATCCCGCTGCGGCCCGGCAGTTCGATGAGGTCCCCGTAGCTCAGCGTGCCGTTCAGCACGAGGTCGGAGGTCAGCGTCGTCCGCTCGACCGCCGCCGTGACCGGCTCGTCGGCCGGCTGGTCGGCCTCGGCGGCGCGCCACGGCTGGAGCACCCCGAGCGCGGTCCCCGCCGCGGCGAGCGCGACGACGGTCCCGGCGGCCGACCAGAGCAGCGCCGTGCGCCGGCTCACTGGATCGGTCCAGCGGGGACGGCGATGCCCATCGTGCCGCCGCCGGCCTCGGCCATGATCGACATCCAGTCGAAGTCGAACGACTCCGCCGACTCCGGCGAGATCGGGAGGAAGCCCATGCCGTCCTCCGCCATGCATGCGTCCAGCAGCTCGCGGAAGCCGTCCTCCGTGAAGCCGGGCGGGAAGTCGAGCATCGCGTCCGCATCCGGGTCGGGGAAGTCGGCGTAGCCCTCGCCCCGCGCGCACTCCGCGAAGGCGAGACTCGACTCGATCATGTCCGCCCGCGACGCCGGCTGGAGCGCGACGCCCGACATGTCCGGCTTCGGCTGCTCGAACTCGGGCACCTCCGTCTCGCAGCCGAGCCAGGCGTCGCGCAGTCCTCCGGCCTCCGGGTAGGCGTCGGCCGAGCTGCCCGCCATCCATGCGCCTTCCTCGTCCATGAACACTGCGACGGAGCTCACCGGACCGTCGCCGCCGACCTGCGTCGTCGCGAGCGAGCCCTCGTCGCCCGGCTCGTCGGGCAGCAGCAGCCCGACCTGGCCGCCGTCGAGCAGCTTCGCGGTCTGCCCCGCTTCGTCGAGGCAGGCGACGAAGCGCGCCGCCGCCGCGTCGTTCTCCACGCTCCGTCCGTCCTCCGGCGCCGGCGCGCATGCGGTCAGCGCGCCGACGGCGATCAGCGCCATGCCGGCCGCCATCGCCGGGCGGTTGATTGTGCGATGCATCGGGTTCTCCTTCCGTTCCGTCGCGGATCTCACGACATAGGGAGTTCTACGGAGGGTGTGGTCTGCTTCCGGTGTGATCGCGCCTAACCCGCTCCTAACCGCGCCGGCGGCAGGCTCGTCGCCAGGAGGCGCCATGAGACTGCTGCTCGTCGAGGACGAGACGGACCTCGCCGACGTGCTCGCCGCGGGGCTGCGTCGCGAGGGCTACCTCGTGGACGTCGCCGGGGACGGGGCGAACGCCCTCGCGCTCGCCGCGGCGAACGACGTCGACGTCGTCGTGCTCGACCGCGACCTGCCGGTGCTCGGCGGCGATGCCGTCTGCCGCACGCTCGTCTCGCAGGGCTATCCGGCCCGCATCCTCATGCTCACGGCGGCGGGGACGCTCGGCGACCGCGTCGCCGGCCTCGACCTCGGCGCCGACGACTATCTCGCGAAGCCGTTCGCCTACGTCGAGCTGCTCGCGCGGATCCGCGCGCTCGGGCGCCGGTCCTCGGCCACCGCCTCCGCGGTGCTCGAGCGCGGCGGCCTCCGCCTCGACACAGCGCGGCGGATCGCCGAGCGCGACGGCCGGCCGGTGCATCTCACGGCCAAGGAGATCGGGGTGCTCGAGGCGCTGCTGCTCGCCGACGGCGGCTGGCTGACGGCGGAGGAGCTGCTCGACGAGGTCTGGGACGAGCCGCTGGAGCGCACCCGCGGCGTCGTGAAGATCGTCGTGCACACGCTGCGGAGGAAGCTCGGCCAGCCGGCCGTGATCGACTCGGCCCCCGGCCGCGGATACCGGATCGGAGGCGGCTCGTGAACGCGCCCCGTACGCGCCGGCTGAGCTTCCGCAGCCGCCTCGCCCTCGTCATCACGCTCGTCTTCGTCGCCGCCGGCGCCGCGCTGCTCGCGGTGCAGTACTTCGTCGTGCAGGGGCTCTTCGACTCGGCGAGCCGCATCACCCTCAGCAGCTGCGATCTCGTGACCGCGCCCGTCGGGGACGCGGCTGCCGGCGCGAGCGGCTCGACGGGCTGCACGAGCCTCGGGAACGCGGCGGTGACGGCACCGGGCGCGTTCGCGCCGACGGGGAGCCTGGAGGCCACGCCGGCGCTCGCCGCGTATCCGGTGCTCGCGGCGACGGGGGCCGTGATCCAGCAGACCCGGTTCCTCTCCGACGAGGTCGTGGGGGGCCTGCTCGGCTGGTCGGTCGCGATCCTCGCGGCGTTCGCGATCCTCGCGGCGGCGATCGCGTTCTGGCTCGCCCGGCGCTCCTTGGGGCGCATCGGCGAGGTGACCGCGACGGCGCGCGATATCTCCGAGCGCGACCTCGGGCGGCGGCTGGACCTGCCCGGACCGGACGACGAGATCAAGGAGCTCGGCGACACGATCGACGGCATGCTCGACCGGCTGCAGTCGGCGTTCGCTGCGCAGGACCGCTTTGTCGCGAACGCGTCGCACGAGCTCAGGACGCCCCTGACGACGACGCGCACGGCGCTCGAGATCCCGCTCGCGCACGGCGACGTGCCCGCGGAGCTCGTGCCCGCGATCCGCACCGCGCTCCGGGCGACGCGCCAGAGCGAGCGGCTCATCGCAGCGCTGCTGTCGCTGTCGCGCGGCCGGATCGACGCCGACGGCTTCGAGCCGGCCGACCTCGAGCCGCTCGTCGCGACCGAGCTCGCCGAGCTCGCCGGCGCGGCGGCGGCGCGGCGCATCGCGCCGACGACGGAGCTCGTGCCCGTCGTCGTGCATGGCGACGCGGTGCTGCTGGCGCGGGCGGCGCGGAACCTGCTGGACAACGCCATCCGGCACAACGTCGACGGCGGCCACGTGCACGTGCGCCTGACCTCGGACGGGCTCGAGGTCGAGAACGGCGGCGAGGAGCTCGACCCGGAGACGGTCGCACTGCTCGCCGAGCCGTTCCACCGCGGTGCCGGCAGTCGCGTCTCCGAGGGCATGGGGCTCGGCCTCGCCATCGTGGAGAGCATCGCCGCGGCGCACGGCGGGGAGCTGCGCCTCACCGCCCGCCCCGGCGGCGGTCTCATCGCGACACTCCGCCTCCCGCGCCCCGGAGCGACCGCTTCCTAGGCGAGCGGCAGCCAGACGCGGAACGTCGCCCCGCCGCCGGGGGTGTCGACCACGTCGACGGAGCCGCGGTGGGCGTGCACGATCGCGGCGACGATGGCGAGGCCGAGGCCGTTGCCGCCGGTCTCGCGGGCGCGCGAGGTGTCGGCGCGCCAGAAGCGCTGGAAGATCTTGTCGCGGATCTGCGGCGGGATGCCCTCGCCGTGGTCGATGACGGCGACGACGCCGCGGTGCGTGACGGGGTCGACGCCCACGCCGATCTCGAGGGGGCTGCCGTCGGGGCTGAACCGCATCGCGTTCCCCATGAGGTTCGCGATGACCTGGCGGATCTTGTCCTCGGCGCCGCGCACGACGGCCTGCAGGTCGGGGGGCGGCGCCGGGAGCTCGGGCTCGGGCGGCGCGGAGGCCGCGGCGCCCGCGATCGCAGCGGGTCGCAGCGGCCGCCGGGGCAGGAACCGCGACACGAGCGCGATGGGGCCGGTGACGTTCGCGGCGACGCGACCGACCTTCGCCCCCGTCGCCGCCGCGGGCGCGGGCGCCGGGGGGATCGGCGCGACCGACACCGTCGGCGCGGCGGGGAGCGTGATGCGCGTCGTCTGCGTGTCCGCCGCCGCGGGCACCGGCATGGGCTCGGCCGGGGTGTCGGCCGGACGCGCCGCACGCACCGGACCGGCGAGCGACGCGCCGTCGAGACCGATGACGGTGACGACCCGGTCGGGCTTGGCGGCCATGGCGTCGCGGGCGGCGTCGCTGGCGAGCGGGACGAGGTCGACCGGTGCGAACTCGTGCGCGGCGCCGCTCGCCGCCTGCTCCGCCGCGGTCGCGTCGAGG
>JAGIAU010000054.1 GCA_017744755.1 Microbacteriaceae bacterium | reverse complement strand
AGACAGATCCAGGAGCACAAGGGCTCGCTCCAGGGCCTCACGATCGCCTACTTCGGCGACGGCCGGGCGAACATGGCGCACTCCTACGTCCTCGCCTGCGTCATGGCGGGCATGCACGTCCGGATCGCCTCGCCCGAGGCCTACGCGCCGCGCGAGGACATCGTCGCGGATGCGGACCGGATCGCCGGCTCGACCGGCGGCTCGGTGCTGCTCACGACCGACCCGCTCGAGGCCGCCGCCGGCGCCGACGTCGTCGTGACCGACACCTGGGTCTCGATGGGCAAGGAGGAGGAGAAGCTCGAGCGGATCCGCGACCTCGGCGAGTACAAGGTCACGCGGGAGTTCATGGCGCTCGCGAAGCCCGACGCGATCTTCATCCACTGCCTCCCGGCCGACCGGGGCTACGAAGTGGAGGCCGACGTCATCGACGGCCCGCAGTCGGTCGTCTGGGACGAGGCGGAGAACCGGCTGCACGCGCAGAAGGCGCTCCTCATCTGGCTCCTCGAGCAGGCCCGCGCATGAGCGAGGACACCGGCCAGGAGAACCCTGGCGCCCTGAGCGAGCGCAGCGAGTCGAAGGGCCCGGCCACCACGAACGCCGGCGCCCTCTGGGGCGCCCGCTTCGCCTCCGGCCCCTCGCCGGAGCTCGCGCGGCTCTCCAAGTCGACCCACTTCGACGCGCGCCTCTGGCCGTACGACATCGCGGGCTCCCATGCCCACGCGAACGCGCTCGCGAAGGCCGGCTACCTGACTCCGGACGAGCTCGCCGCGATGCATGCCGGCCTCGACGAGGTCGCCCGCCGGATCGAGTCCGGCGACATCGCGGGCGTCGACGCCTTCGAGGACGTGCACGGCGCGCTCGAGTCGTTCCTCATCGACGTCATCGGGCCGGAGGTCGGCGGCAAGCTCCGCGCCGGACGCAGCCGGAACGACCAGATCGCGACGCTCATCCGGATGTTCCTCCGCGACCACGCGGCCGTCATCGGCGGCCTGCTCGCGGGCCTCATCGACGCGCTCGCGAGCCAGGCCGCGGCGCATCTCGACGCGCCGATGCCGGGCCGCACCCATCTGCAGCACGCGCAGCCCGTGCTGCTCGCGCACCACCTGCTCGCGCACGCCTGGGCGCTCGGCCGCGACGTGGAGCGGCTCGCCGCCTGGCGCGAGGGCATCGGCCACTCGCCCTACGGCTCGGGCGCGCTCGCGGGGAACACGCTCGGACTCGACGCGCTCGGCATCGCGCAGGAGCTCGGCTTCGACGCGCTGGAGCCGAACTCGATCGACGCGACGGCGTCGCGGGACAAGGTCGCCGAGTTCGCGTTCATCGCCGCCCAGATCGGCGTCGACCTCTCGCGGATCGCCGAGGAGATCATCCTGTGGAACACGCGCGAGTTCGGCTACGTCACGCTCGACGACGCGTACTCCACGGGATCGAGCATCATGCCGCAGAAGAAGAACCCGGACATCGCCGAGCTCGCCCGCGGCAAGGCGGGCCGGCTCATCGGGAACCTCACCGGCCTGCTCGGCACCATGAAGGGCCTGCCGCTCGCGTACAACCGCGACCTGCAGGAGGACAAGGAGCCCGTCTTCGACTCGGTCGACACGCTCGAGGTGCTGCTGCCGGCCTTCACGGGCATGGTCGCGACGCTCCGCTTCGACACCGAGCGGCTGCGGGCGCTGGCCCCCGAGGGCTACTCGCTCGCGACCGATGTCGCCGAGTGGCTCGTGCGCCAGCGCGTTCCATTCCGCGAGGCGCATGAGCTCGCCGGCGCGGCCGTCCGCGTCGCCGAGTCCCGCGGCGTCGGCCTGGAGGACCTCACCGACGAGGAGTACCTCGCGATCTCGCCGCACCTGACCGCGGGGGTGCGCGAGGTGCTCACCGTCGACGGCGCGATCGCCGCGCGCGACGGCTATGCCGGCACGGCACGCCCGGGCGTCGAGCGCCAGCTCGCCGACCTCGCGAACTGGACCCGCCACCTCCTCCAGCGCCTGCAGTAGCGCGTCTCCGTCGTCCCGCCGCGGCCTCGCGGCCAGAGCCCTTCGCGCACCACGCTTCCACCCCGGCACCACGATTCCACCCGGCGGAAGCAGGGTGCCGGAGTGGAAGCGTGGTGCGTGAGGCGGCCGCGGCGCGGCGCGTTCGTTCCTCCACAGGACGGATCGGGCCCGCGGAGTCTGCACAGATCGCGAGAACACCCTCCGCTGCGCCGCGCCGGCCACCAGGATCGCGGCATGGGTGAACTCATCGAGCTCCGGTTCGCACGCGAGCTGCGCGCCGCCGCCGGGAATGCGCGCCGGCTGGAGCGCTCCGCCGCCCGGCGCGAGGTCGTCCGCATCCGGCCGGGCGTGTACGTGAGCGAGGCGGAGTGGGAGGCGCTGCGCGGGGCGGAACGCCAGACGGTGCTGATCGGGGTGGCGCGCGAGATGGCGAAGGGGGGAGCCGGTCTTCTCCCACGAATCCGCTGCCGTGCTGCACGGCATCCCGATCCTGGGGCAATGGCCGGGCACGGTGCGCACGACCGTCCCGCGCGGCGGCGGCTGGAGCAGCGGCGTGGTGGAACGCACGCATCGGCGACTGGCTCCCGAGGACATCGTCGAGCTCGATCACGGCGTACGAGCGACCTCGGTGGAGCGGACCCTCGTCGACCTCGGGGCGACGCGATCGGCTTTGTCCGCGATCGTCGCGATCTCGCACGCACGTCGCGGCGGGACCTCGCTCGAGTCCATCGAGGCCGCGCTCGTGCGCGCGGGCAGGATGGTCGGCGTCGGGAAGGCGCGGATCGCCGTGCAGGGCTCGGTCGCCGGCTCCGACAGTCCGCTCGAAACGCTCGTCGTCGTGCGCTGCCGCGACCTGGGCTTCGCGGCGCCGGAGCAGCAGCGCGCGGTGCGAGGCGTCGACGGCGGCATGTACTGGGTCGACTTCGCCTGGCGCGACGGCGCGATCCTCGGCGAGGCGGACGGGAAGCTGAAATACCGTGCGGTCGAGGGCCGGCCGACACCGGCCGAGGTGCTCTGGTCCGAGAAGCGGCGCGAGGACGCGATCCGCCAGCGCTGCGGGGCGTTCCTCCGGGTGGGCTGGGACGACGCCTGGCACGGGGCCGGTCTCGAGCTGCGCCTCCTCGAGGCGGGCGTACCCCGCGTCCGCCTGCCGCGGCCGCTCACCCGATGACCGTGCCGGGCCGTTCGTCCTGCGCCGCGCCCGGTCGCGGCGCCTCCGGCACCATAGTTCCACTGCGGCACCACGGTTGCGGCAGGCGGAGCCGTGGTGCCGCAGTGGAACTATGGTGCCGCAACGGCGGGCAGCGTCCCGTCGGCGCTCCGCCCGGCTCATGCCGGGGTGGAAGCATGGTGCGGATGACCTCTCATCCCGATCTCCTGGCCCGGCACCCGATCGAAGTCGCGCCCTTGCTGCTCGGGGCGCGGCTGACCGTGCGCGGCGTGACCGTCCGGCTCACCGAGGTCGAGGCGTACGGCGGCGCGGGGGAGGACCCGGGCTCGCACGCCTTCCGCGGACCGGGGCGGCGGAACGCGACGATGTTCGGCCCGCCCGGCCGCCTCTACGTGTACTTCACCTACGGCATGCACTGGTGCGCGAACGTCGTCTGCGGCCTCGAGGGCTCCGCCGGCGCCGTCCTGCTGCGCGCCGGCGAGATCGTGGATGGCATAGAACGCGCCCGCGAGCGCCGACCGAACGCCCGCACGGATGCGGAGCTCGCGCGCGGCCCCGCCCGTCTCACGGTCGCGCTCGGCCTGACCGGTGCCGACGACGGCGCCGACCTCCTGGACCCCGCCGCCCCGCTCCACCTGACCACCTCCTCCGGCGGCGCCGGCGCAGGTTCTGGCGGCCCTGAGGCCGTGATGGCCGCCACGAGCGGCACCGGAAGCGCTGTGGCATGGTCCGCCGGCCCCCGCACCGGCGTGTCGGGGCCGGGCGGAGACGCCGCCGCGTTCCCCTGGCGCTTCTGGCTGCCGGGCGAGCCGAGCGTGTCACCGTACCGCCCGCACGTCCCGAAGCGGCGGGCGCCGCGGATCGACGCGCCTTAGAGCTGCGTCGTCAGGTACCCGCAGGCAGCCGCCCAGACATAGCTCACGAGCGTGCCGACGATGAAGCGCTCGCGGAACCCGGCCGGCGGGTTCGTCAGCTCGGAGAACCGTCCGAGGCCCTTCACCGCGATCGCGAAGGCCATGGCCTCGGGGTGCCCGACCGCCGTGCCGCCGAGGATGAGCGCGCGCTCGGCAAGGCCGATCCATTGTCCGCCGCGCGGCAGGTCGCCCTCGGGCGCGGCGCCGCCGAGCCGATCCAGGACGAGCCGGACGAGCGGGCTGCCGCCGACCACGCCGAGCGCGGCGAGGACGGCCCCGGCCGCGAGCCGCAGCGCCCAGTCGGGGGCGCCGTCCGGCAGCAGGGGGATCCGCGCGGCGAGCGCGGCGAAGCCCAGCCCGACCGGCAGGAGCTGGCCGAGCGCGATCCACAGGCGCCCGTTGGCGGCCGCCACGATCGGCGCCGCGACGCCGGCGGCGAGCGCGGCGACGGCGACGGTCGCGTGCACCTCAGTCGTCATGCCCGGCATTCTGATCGTCACCGCCGACATCAGGCCGTCCCGCCGCGAGGTCCAGCAGTTCCACGAGCCCGGCGCGCGCTCGCGCGTCGAGCTCGAGTCCGGCGGCCTTCGACCGGGCGCTGACGGCCTGCGGCGTGAGCCCGAGCTCCGCGGCGGCCTCCGAGCGCGAGAGACCGCGCCCGAGGAGCACGGCGAGCTCGCGGCCGCCGCGGGTGCGGCGCGCACGGAGGTCGAGGAGCAGGTCGGCGAACGCCTGGATCGCGTCCCCGCTCGGCAGCCGACCGGCGCCGACTCGGACGGCGAGCGCGTTCGCAGGACCGGTTCGGCGCTTGACGCCGTCGAGCGCCTCGCGGGCGAGGACGAGCGCCTCGCCGCGCACCTCTCGGACAGAGGGCGGCAGCGGCTCCTCGACGTCGCCGATCCCGATGCCGACGCGCCATTCGCCGATCGCTGCGAGGTCGAGGGCGATCTCGACGATCGCCGAGGCCGAGTCCGCGAGGCACTGCAGCTCATCGCCCGCGGTCCGCTCGGGCGCGCGCACGAGCCGTCCGTCGGCGAGGGCGTCGATGCGCGCGATCGCCGCGGCGACGCGGTCGGGCGTGTGCCGGCTGTCGACCTGGTCGGCGGTGAGCGCGATCATCCCGCAAAGCTATCAGTTTGCACTGCCGATGATCAAGGTAATTCCTTTGCATGAGTCATTCGCAAGGAGATATCCTTGCGTCATCGCCGCCAGATCGGCGGCCTGCGGCCCGGCCCGCTGCGCGATACTGGACCCGGATTCGCACGCGCACGGAGTGGTGCGCGGTGCTTCGATGAGGAAGGGATCCCATGAGCACGCTCACGAGCGACACCACGGCCGTCTGGGACGGGAAGCTCTACTCCGACGGCTGGGTCGGCGGCGGCGGCGAGCCGATCGCCGTCCGCGCCCCGGCGGACGGCCGCGTCATCGCCACCGTCGCCGGTGCCGCTCCGGGGGACGTCGACCGCGCCGTCGCCTCCGCCAAGGAGGCCCAGAAGGGCTGGGGCGCCACGCCGTACCCGGCCCGCGTCGCCGTCCTGCTGAAGGCGGCCGAGATCCTCCAGCGCGATCCGGCGCGGCTCGCGAGCATCATCGTCGACGAGACCGGTGCGACGCAGGGCAAGGCGGGCTTCGAGGTCATGCTCGTCACGACCGAGCTGCAGGAGTCGGCGGCTCTCGCGAGCCATCCGGCAGGAGAGATCCTCCGCTCGATGAAGCCGCGGCTCAGCCTCGCGCGCCGCGTCCCCGTCGGCGTCGTCGGCGTCATCTCGCCGTTCAACTTCCCCGGCATCCTGAGCATGCGCTCCGTCGCGCCGGCGCTCGCCCTCGGCAACGCCGTCGTCCTCAAGCCGGACCCCCGCACCCCGATCGCCGGCGGGCTCGCGCTCGCCGCCGTGCTCGAGGAGGCGGGTCTGCCGCAGGGCGTGCTGCACGTCCTGCCCGGCGGCGGCGATGTGGGCGAGGCGATCGTCGTGCACCCGGACGTGCCCCTCATCACCTTCACCGGTTCGACGGCCGCGGGCCGGCGAGTCGCCGCCGCCGCGGCTCCGCTGCTGAAGACCGTGCACCTCGAGCTCGGCGGGAACAACGCGCTGCTCGTCCTCCCGGACGCCGACGTGCAGGCCGCCGCGGGCGTCGCCGCCTGGGGCTCCTACCTGCACCAGGGCCAGATCTGCATGACGACCGGCCGGCACCTCGTGCACCGATCGATCGCGGACGAGTACATCCGGGCGCTGAGCGAGAAGGCGGACCGGCTGACGGTCGGCGACGGCCGGGATCCGGAGAACGCGCTCGGGCCCATCATCGACGAGCGCCAGCTCCGGCACGTCGTCGACGTCGTGGAGACCGCCGTCGCCCAGGGCGCCACGGTCGCCGCGGGCGGGACCCACGACGGCCTGTTCTACCGTCCGACCGTCCTCGCGGGCGTCACCGAGGACAACCGCGCGTGGACCGAGGAGATCTTCGGCCCCGTCGCCCCGGTCATGGTCTACGACGACGTCGACGAGGCGATCGAGATCATCAACCGCAGCGAGTACGGCCTGAGCGTCAGCATCCTCACGTCGAACCCGTACGCGGCGTTCGAGCTCTGCGACCGGATCGAGTCGGGCGCCGTGCACATCAACGATGCGACGGTCGACGACGAGGCCCCGATCCCGTTCGGGGGCACGAAGGCCTCCGGCGTCGGCGGCCGCTTCGGCGGTCCGCACGCGAACATCGAGACGTTCACGGAGACCCAGTGGGTCACGATCCAGGGCGAGATCGAGCGCTACCCGTTCTGAGCACCGGCGGCGAACGCGCCGTGTCGAGAACGTTATGCAGAATCCCGTATCCGGATAGGTGGGGATCCCCACGATCGCTGGTACCTTGTCGGACAAGACGACGGGCAACGACGCCCGTCGCCCCTGCACGACAAGGAAGTCCGACAGGAGAAACATGTCCATTCGCATTCGCAAGCTCGGCCTGGCGGCCGGGTCGGCGCTCGGCGCGACCGCGCTGCTGCTCGCCGGCTGCACCTCCTCGGGGCCGGCCCCCGCGCCCACCGAGGGCGGCGGCGACGCGCCGGCCGCCTCGGGTCCCGACCTGGCGGCCGCGCAGGCCTACCTCGAGCCGTACCAGGCCGCCGACAAGCAGCTCATCATCGACGAGCCGCTCGCGAACCCGCTCCCCGACGGCCTCAAGATCGCGTTCCTCGACGTGGGCACGCCCGTGGCCGGCATCATGTGGGACCTCATCCAGCCGATCACCGAGCTGACCGGCATCGAGCTCGTCCGCGAGCCGATCGGCTCGACGCCGGAGGAGCAGGACGCCGGCATGGCGACCGTCTTCGAGAAGGGCTACGACGGCGTCATCAACGTGACCGCCGAGCCGCAGTTCTACCCGAACCAGGCGCAGAAGTTCGTCGACGCCGGCATCCCGATCGCGTCCGCATCGGTCATGCACACGACCGAGTACGACCTGCCCGAGGGCTTCAACGGCCCGGCGTTCATGGAGGAGGTCGGCCGCGCGCAGGCGGCGGCCGCGATCGTCCGGACGAACGGCGAGGCGACGGACTTCGTGTTCTACCCCGTCAACGAGTTCGAGTTCACGGGCTTCCAGCGCGACGGCTTCGTCGAGAAGATGGCCGAGCTGTGCCCGGACTGCACCGTCCGCGACGTGGGCATCCCGATCGGCGAGGTCATCGCGCAGGACCCCTCTCGCATCGTCAGCGACCTCGAGTCGCACCCGGAGACGCAGTACTACGTCGCCGCGGCCGACGAGATCATGGTCCCGGCGCCGCCGCTCTTCGACCGCGCCGGCGTCACGACGCCGGGCTACGGCACCTGGTCGATCCCGCCGAACCTCGAGAACGTCGCCGGCGGCCTCGCCGACGCGACCTTCGCAGAGGACTTCACGCTGTTCATGTGGACGGTCGTCGACCAGCTCTTCCGCGAGCTCACGGACACCCCCTACGAGTGGCCGGACCCCGCCTCGAGCGCCCCCGAGGTCATGATGCTCCTCGACCAGGAGTCCGCCGGTCAGTACCTGGAGTCGCACGGCTACCTCGCCGTGCCGGACTTCCAGGAGCAGTTCGCCGAGAACTGGGGCGTGAACTAGCAGCGAACGCGCGATCCAGCGCACCGGCCCGGCCGGCGTCCGCCGCGGGCGCCGGCCGGGCCGCCACCCAGGTTGAGCACGATTCGACGATGGCGTCGATGGAAGAGGACTGACACGTGAAGCCGACGACGGCCGTGCCGACGATCGAGGACAAGACGAAGCCGGGCTACGCCCTCGGGGGAGGACGCCGCGCCGCGAGCTTCTTCGCCTTCGGGAACATGAGCTCGATCTACCTCTTCGTCGTGATCTTTATCGTCTTCGCGATCACGATCCCGGACCGGTTCCTCCGGCCGCAGATGTGGCTCGCGCTGCTGGACAACCAGGCGATCGGCTTCCTCGCCGCGATCGCCGTCCTGATCCCGATGGTCGCCGGTCAGATCAACCTGGCGATCGCCGGCCAGATCGGCTTCTCGGCCATGCTCACGGCGGTGCTCCTCGGGCCGCTCGGCCTGCCCGTCGCCCTGCAGTTCCCGCTCGTCATCCTGATCGGCGGGGTCGTGGGCCTCGTGACCGGCCTCATCATCACCTATGCGCGGATCGACTCGATCATCGCGACGCTCGGCGTCAACTCGCTGCTCGTCGGCATGATCCAGTGGATCTCCGGCGGCGGCCTCCGCGTGCGCTACGCGGACAACCAGCCCGACTACAAGCTGCTCTCGCAGTGGGACTTCGTCGGCATCACGCTGCCGGTGTGGGTCGCGCTCGTCGTCGCCGTGATCGCCTGGTACGTCCTCGAGCGCTCGCCGATCGGCCGCCGGATGTACGCGGTCGGCTTCAACCCGGACGGCGCGAAGCTCTCCGGGGTGAACACGCGGGGCCTGATCATCGGCTCGCTCGTCGCCGGCGGCCTGGTCGCCGGCCTCGCGGGCGCGCTCCTGCAGTCGCGCTACGTCGACGGCGACCCGACCATCGGCGGCTCCTATCTGCTGCCGGCGCTCACCGCCGTGTTCCTCGGCTCGACGCAGTTCCGCGGCGGCCGGTTCAACGTATGGGGCACGATGGTCGCACTCTTCGTCCTCGCGGTCGGCATCAAGGGCATCCAGCTGATGGGCGCCGAGCCGTACGTCGACAACTTCTTCAACGGCGCGGCGCTGCTCATCGCGGTCGGCATCGCCGCCTTCCCGCGCACGGGCAGACGCTGGGAGGGCATCCGCCGGGTCCTGCCGTGGTCCCGGCGGAAGGCGATGTCCCGGCAGCCGTAGTCCGGGGCTCGAGCCGTCCCGGGCGAGCGCCGCGAGTCGAAGGACGCATCGAGACCCCGGTAACGTAGAACGCGTGCCCGAGCAGTCCAACGACCCGTCCTTCGACAACGTCTGGGACGAGCTCCAGTGGCGCGGCCTCGTCGCCGTCTCGACGGATGAGACCGAGCTCCGCGCGCTGCTCGGCGGGAGCCCGATCACCTATTACTGCGGCTTCGACCCGACGGCGCCGTCGCTGCACCTGGGCAATCTCGTGCAGCTCCTGCTGCTGCGTCGTCTGCAGCTCGCGGGCCATCGACCGCTCGGGCTGGTCGGGGGCTCCACGGGCCTGATTGGCGATCCGCGCCCGACCGCCGAGCGCACGTTGAACTCGCGCGAGACCGTCGCCGAGTGGGTCACCCGGCTCGAGGCGCAGGTGCGCCGGTTCCTCTCCTTCGAGGGGGAGAACGCCGCGCGGATCGTGAACAACCTCGACTGGTTCGGCCGGTACTCCGCGATCGACTTCCTCCGCGACGTCGGCAAGCACTTCCGGGTCGGCACGATGCTCCGCAAGGACGCGGTCGCGGCGCGGCTGAACTCGGACGCCGGCATCTCGTTCACGGAGTTCTCGTACCAGATCCTGCAGGGCGACGACTTCCTGCAGCTCTGGCGCAGCTACGGCTGCGTGCTGCAGACCGGCGGCAGCGACCAGTGGGGGAACCTGACGAGCGGCATCGACCTCATCCACAAGGTCGAGGGCGCCTCGGCCCATGCGATCGGCACGCCGCTCATCACGAACTCGGACGGCACCAAGTTCGGCAAGTCGGAGGGCAACGCCATCTGGCTCGACGCCGAGATGTGCAGCCCGTACGCGTTCTACCAGTTCTGGCTCAACCAGGCGGACGCGGACGTGATCGACCGGCTGAAGGTGTTCACCTTCCTCGATCGCGCGGAGATCGAGCGGCTCGAGGCGGCGGTCGCGGCGGAGCCCTTCCGCCGGGAGGCGCAGCGCGCGCTGGCCTGGGAGGTGACCTCGCTCGTGCACGGCGAGACGGCGACGCGGGCGGCGATCGCCGCGTCGGAGGCGCTCTTCGGCGGAGGCGACCTCGCGCTGCTGGAGGAGGACGTCCTCCGCGCGGCCCTGGCCGAGCTGCCCAACGCGACGGTCGCGCCAGGCGCCTCGGTCGTCGAGGCGCTCGTCGCGACGGGCCTCGTGGCCTCGAACGGCGAGGCGAGGCGAGCGATCCAGCAGGGCGGCGTCTACGTCGACAACGCGAAGGTCGAGGCGGAGGACGCCCTTCTCGCGCCGTCGCTGCCGGGC
>JAGIAU010000053.1 GCA_017744755.1 Microbacteriaceae bacterium | reverse complement strand
GGCGAGGCCGTCCTCGATCTTCCGCCGCAGCTCCACCGCCGTGAAGGGCTTCGAGCCGGGGATCCGGTGCTTCGCGACGATCTCCCTCGCGAGCTTCGAGATCCCGGTGACGTTCCCCTTCGCGTCCTTGTCGACGAGGGCGCCCGTGTCCGCGAGCTCGGCGAGCGCGGCGGAGGCCTGGTAGCGGTCCGGGAACGCGGCCGCATGCGTGTCGAGCACATGCTGGCCCACCTTGAGGCCGACGAGGTCGAGGAGCGCGAAGGGGTCCATCGGGAAGCCGAAGGGCTGCTGCGCCTCGACGACCGTCTCGAACGACGTGCCGCGCTCGACGGCCTCCATCGCGTCGGAGAACAGCCTCGTGAGGAGGCGGTTCACGATGAAGCCGGTGCCGTCGCCCGTGATGATCGCGGTCTTCTTCAGCTTGCCGGCGACGGCGACCGCCGTGGCGAGCGCGGCCTCGGAGGTCTTCGGCGCGTTCACGACCTCGACGAGCGGCATGACCGCGACGGGGTTGAAGAAGTGGAAGCCGACGAGGCGCTCGGGGTGCTGGAGCTTCGCGCCGATCTCGTCGACGAGGAGCGAAGAGGTGTTCGTCGCGAGGATCGCGTCCTCGCGGACGTGCTGCTCGATGTCGGCGAACACCTGCTGCTTGACGCCGACCTCCTCGAACACGGCCTCGATGACCCAGTCGCAGTCCGCGAAGGCGGTCTTCTCGGTCGTGCCGGTGACGAGGCCCTTGAGCTTGTTCAGGTCGTCGGAGACCAGGCGGCCCTTGGCGGCGAGCTTGTCGAGCTCGTCGTGGATGTAGGCGACGCCCTTGTCGATGCGGGCCTGGTCGAGGTCGGTGATGACGACGGGGACCTGCAGCCGGCGGACGAAGAGCAGCGCGAACTGCTGCGCCATGAGCCCGGCGCCGATGATGCCGACCTTGTTCACCTTCTGCGCGAGCGCCTTGTCGGGGGCGCCGACAGGCCGCTTGCCGCGCTTCTGCACGAGGTTGAACGCGTAGATCGAGGCGCGGAACTGGTCGCCGGAGATGAGGTCGGCGAGCGCCTCGTCCTCGCGGGCGAAGCCCTTCGCCACGTCGCCGTCCTTCGCGGCCGCGATGAGGTCGACGGCCCGGTAGGGGGCCAGCGGCACCGTCCCGATCGCCGACTCGGCGAGCTGCTTCCGTGCGACGCTGGCGGCGATCGGCCACTTGACGGTGCGCTCGATGGTGCCCGGCTCGTTCGGCCGCTTGACCTTGATCTCGCCGCCGATGACCGCGTCGGCCCATCGGAGCGAGTCCTCCAGGAAGTTGACCGGCGGGAAGATCGCGTCGGAGATGCCGAGCTCGTTCGCCTCGGCGGGGCGCAGCATGCGGTTCTGCCGCACCGCGTTCGAGACGATGACCTTGAGGGCGTTCTCGACGCCGATCAGGTTCGGCAGGAGGGTCGCGCCGCCCCAGCCGGGGATGATGCCGAGGAAGACCTCGGGGAAGGCGAGCGCCGCGGCGGAGGAGTCGACGGTCCGGTAGTCGGCGGCGAGCGCGAGCTCGAGGCCGCCGCCGAGCGCGAGGCCGTTGATGAAGCAGAACGTCGGAACGCTCAGCTCGCGGATCCGGCCGTAGACGAGGTGGCCGAGCTGCGCGATCCGCAGCGCCTGCTCGCGGCTCGTGAGGTTCTCGATCTGCGTGAGATCGGCGCCGGCGGCGAGGATGTAGGGCTTGCCGGTGAACGCGACGGCGTCGATCTCGCCCGCCGTCGCCCTGGCGGCGAGGGCCTCGATGACGGCCCCGAGCTCGAGCATCGTGCCGGGGCCGAGCGTGTTCGGCCGGTTGTGGTCCTTGCCGTTGTCGAGCGTGACGAGCGCGATCCGCCGGCCGCTGCCGAGCGTCACGTCGCGGACGTAGGAGCGCGTCGGGACGTCCTCGACGGCCTCGGCCGCGAGGGCCGCGAAGTCGATGCCGTCGTACTGCGCGGTGATGCTGGAGGTCTTCGCCATGATCAGTGCTTCTTCCCGTCGTAGTTCGGGTTCTCCCAGATGACCGAGCCGCCCTGGCCGAGGCCGACGCACATGGCGGTGAGGCCGTAGCGGACCTCGGGGTGCTCCTCGAACTGCCGCGCGAGCTGCATCATGAGGCGCACTCCGGAGGAGGCGAGCGGGTGGCCGACGGCGAGGGCGCCGCCCCACTGGTTGACGCGGGGGTCGTCGTCGGCGATGCCGAAGTGGTCGAGCAGCGAGAGCACCTGGACCGCGAAGGCCTCGTTGAGCTCGAAGAGGCCGATGTCGCCGATCGACAGACCCGCCTTGCGCAGCGCCTTCTCGGTCGACGGCACCGGGCCGAGGCCCATGACCTCCGGCTCGACGCCCGCGAAGGCGAAGGAGACGAGCCGCATCTTGGCGGGCAGGCCGAGCTCGCGCGCGGCGTCCGCCGAGGCGATGATCGAGGCGGTCGCGCCGTCGGTCAGCGGCGAGGACGTCGCGGCGGTGACGCGGCCGTGCGGACGGAACGGCGTCTTGAGTCCCTGCAGGCCCTCGAGCGAGGTCTCCGGGCGCATGCCCTCGTCGCGCGTCGCGAGACCCCAGCCCTCGCCCGTCCGGATGGCGACGGGCACGAGGTCCGGCTGGATCTTGCCGGCGGCGTAGGCCTCGGCCGTCTTGCGCTGCGAGTTCACCGCGTAGGCGTCGGCGCGCTCCTTCGTGAGCTGGGGGAAGCGGTCGTGCAGGCGCTCCGCCGTCACGCCCATGTTGAGGGCGTCGGGGGAGACGAGCTGCTCGGCGACGAAGCGCGGGTTCGGGTCGACGAACGCGCCGTCGAGGGGGTGCCGGCCCATGTGCTCGACGCCGCCCGCGATGGCGACGTCGATCGCGCCGAAGGCGATCGCACCCGCGACGTTCGTCACCGCGGTCATCGCGCCCGAGCACATGCGGTCGATCGCGTAGCCGGGGACGCTCTTCGGCAGGCCCGCGAGGATCGCGGCGCTGCGGCCGATCGTGAGCGCCTGGTCGCCGACCTGCGTCGTCGCCGCGATCGCGACCTCCTCGACGCGGTCCTTCGGGAGCTCGGGGTGGCGCTCGAGGAGGCCGACCATCGCCTTGACGACGAGGTCGTCGGCGCGGGTGTTCCAGTACTGGCCCTTCTCGCCGGCCCGTCCGAACGGGGTGCGAGCCCCATCGACGAAGACGACTTCAGTGCGTTCGGCCACGATGCCTCCTGGGTTGGTTTCGGCGCGCAGGGCGCGCTTACGGAGCGGAACGCTCCTCGTCCGATGCTAGGCCCGCTGTCAGGCCGGACTAAAGGATTCCGAGATTCGTTGTGCAGTGAGCGCAATCTGCCACGGTCGCGCGCCGAGCGCTTGGAGCGCATCTCCAATCGCCTCCGGCGTCGCGGGCGACGGCGGCGCCCAGGCGATGCGGCGGAGCGTCTCCGGCGTCAGCAGGTTCTCCACGGGGATCGACAGCTGCTCCGCGAGCTCGGCGACGGACTCGCGCGCGGGGACGAGGCGGGCGTGCGCGTCCGGGTTCCGCTCGGCCCAGGCGCGCAGCGGCGGCAGGGCGTCGCCGGGCACGCGGACCTGCGGCAGGTCCTCCGTGGTGCGACCGCGCTCGATCGCCGCCCACCAGCGGTCGAGCTGGGTGCGGCTCGCGCGGCCGTTGAACTCCTTCATCTCGGCGAGCTCCCGCTTCGAGGCGGGGAGCACGCGCGCCGCGGCGGACAGCGACTTGTCCGGCACGAGCCGACCCGGCGCGGTGTCGATCTCCTGCGCGTACGCGTCGCGGGCGAGCCACAGCTCGCGGGCGACGGCGAGGTTCCGCTGCCCGCGGACCGTGTGCAGGTCGCTCATGCGCCGCCACGGGTCCGTCTTCGGGGGATTGAAGTCGCGCTCGAGCGTCGCGGCGAACTCCTCCGCGGCGTAGCCGTCCTTCCCGTCCCGCACGAGCCGCTCGCGGAGCGCGTCGCGCACGTCGACGAGCAGCTCGACGTCGAGCGCGGCGTACTCCAGCCAGTCCTCGTGCAGCGGGCGGATCGACCAGTCGACCGCCGAGTGCGCCTTCTCCAGGTGGATGCCGAGCAGCTCCTCGACGACGGCGCCGAGGCCGACGCGCTCCATGCCGAGGAGCCGTGCGGCGAGCTCCGTGTCGAAGAGCGTCCTCGGGTCGATGCCGACCTCGCGCAGGCAGGTGAGGTCCTGCGACGCCGCGTGGATGATCCACTCGCCGTCGCCGATCGCCTCGTCGAGCTCGTGCAGGTCGCCGCCGTCGGAGCGGATCGCGGGCGGGTCGAAGAGGAACGAGCCGGCGCCGCGACGGAACACCTGGATGAGGTACGCCCGCTGCGAGTAGCGGAAGCCGCTCGCGCGCTCGGCGTCGATCGCGGTCGGCCCTTCGCCCGCGGCGATCCGCTCGACGGCCCGCAGGAAATCCGTCCGCGTCTCGATGACGGGACCGTGCTCCGAGGGGGCCGCGGCGACCGCGGCGGGCCGGTCGGCCGCGGCTCCGGCGGTCTCCGGCGCCGGATCGGGCCGGGGCGAGCGCTCCGGCACCTGGAACGGGTCACCGACCACGGGCGCTCCGGTGGTGCGCGAGCGAGGTGACGCCGTCCGTCGACGGCGGCAGGCCGGCGAGCAGGCAGAGGAAGTCGCCCCAGGCCTCCAGATGGCGGCCGAGCTCGGGTCCGTCCGGGCTCCAGGACGCGCGGACCTCGATCTGCGCGCCGCTGCCCTGGTCGGCGAGGCCGCCGAAGCCCGTCGACAGCACCGTCGTGGCCGTGCCGCTCGCCGCGTGGTACGGCGCGCCGCGCTCCTCGAGCGCGTCGACGAGCCAGGACCAGGCGACCTCCGCGAGCATCGGATCGGAGCCGATGTCGTGCTCGAGCGGAGCCTGCGCGTAGCAGACGACGCGGAACTCGCCCGCCCACGCCTCCGGCTGCTCGGCGTCGTGCAGGACGATGAACCGGCCCGTCCCGAGCTCCGAGTCGATGCCGTGATCCGGCGGGTGGATGTCCCCGGCGAACGCCCTCGAGTGCGGCGCGAGCCCCTCCGGCGACGGCACCTCCTGCAGCCGCAGCTCGGCCCGCGGCTGCGCGCCGTCGAGCGAGGCGAGCGCGGCGACCCAGCGGTGGTCCGTCACGAAGGGATCGGTCACGAAGACGAGACTACGATTCGAGCGAGCAGGCCGCACCGAGGCGCGCCGCCGGAGGGAGTCGCGATGCGGGTCAGGACGACGGTCGCCGCCGCGCTCGGCATCGCCGGTCTGGCGGCGGCCGGGGGCCTCACCGCCATGGCGTACGCGTACGCCTGGCAGGTCGTCCGGCGGGCGAGCCGTCCGGAGCGGCCGAGCCGCATCCTCGACGTGCACCGCTTCTCCGACGGGGGCGGGACGGTCCGCATCGAGCGCTACGTCGAGGCCGCCCGCGAGGGGCGCTTCGGGCTGTGGTTCGACGACGACCGCGGCTACCTCCGGGTCGGCGAGGTCGTCGCGGAGGACCGGGGGAGCGTGACGAGACGGATCGACCTCGTCGAGTCCGGCGAGCCCGTGGTCGGGATGAGCTGCCGGCTGACCGGCTCGTACTGGCGCGACCCCGCGGCGGCCGGGCTCCCGCATGTCGATGTCGCGGTGCCGACGGAGCTCGGGCCGATGCCCGCCTGGTTCATTCCCTCCGCGGCATGCGAGGAGGACGAGCGCTGGGGCGACACGGTCATCCTCGTGCACGGCTGGCGCTCGAACCGGCTCGAGCCGCTGCGCGCCGTGCCCGCGATCCGGGCGGCCGGCTGGTCGAGCCTCGTCGTGACCTATCGCAACGACGTCGGCGCCCCGGACGCCCCGGACGGGAAGTACCACCTCGGCGCGACGGAATGGCGGGACGTCGAGGCGGCCATCCGGCTCGCGATCGCCCGCGGGGCGCGGCGCATCGTGCTCGCCGGCTGGTCGATGGGCGGCGGCACGGTGCTGCAGACGCTGCTGCGCTCCGGGCTCGCCGAACGCGTCGAGCGCGTGTTCCTCGACTCGCCCGCCCTCGACTGGGCGGCGATCCTGCGTTCCTACGTCCGTCTCGCCAACTACCCGCTGCCCATCGCGCCGATGGCGGAGGGCATCCTCAAGGGCGCGACCACGTCGAAGCTCGTCGGCCTCGGGGAGCCCATCCCGATGCGCGAGCTCGCCGTGCAGCACTTCCACCGCCTCATTCGGCACCCGGTGCTGCTCGTGCAGGGCGACGACGACCCGACGACCCCCGTCTCGGTCGCGCGGCGCTTCGCCGCGAAGCGCCGAGACCTCGTCGAGTATCACGAGTTCCCCGGCGCCGGCCACATCCGCGCCTGGAACGCCGACCAGCCGCGCTACGACGCGATCCTGACGGACTGGCTCGCTCGCGACCCCCGGTAGGCTTCCGGGGTGACGGTAGAGGGCGCGCTCAGCATCACGTCCCGGTTCCCGCGGCTGAGCGGCGAGCAGCTCCTCGAGCAGCTCCGGCCGCCGCGGCAGTTCGAGGGGGCGTCGCTCGACAACTACCGGCCCGACCCCGACTACCCGTCGCAGGCCGCCGCCGTCGACGCCGTCCGCGCCTTCCTCACGGGCGGCGGCGGGGGAGCCGGCGGCTGGTTCAAGAAGAAGGCGGAGCCGGTCAAGCCCGGCATCTACCTCGACGGCGGCTTCGGGGTCGGCAAGACCCATCTGCTCGCGGCGCTGTGGCATGCGACCAAAGGACGCAAGTACTTCGGAACGTTCATCGAGTACACCGCGCTCGTCGGCGCGCTCGGGTTCCAGAACGCGGTCGAGCTGCTCCGCGGCACGAAGTTGCTCTGCATCGACGAGTTCGAGCTCGACGACCCGGGGGACACCCGGCTCATGAACCGGGTCCTCGGCGAGCTCGTGGCGACGGGCACCCGGATCGCCGCCACGAGCAACACGCCGCCGCAGGCGCTCGGCGAGGGCCGCTTCGCCGCGCAGGACTTCCTCCGCGAGATCGACGCGCTCGCCTCGCGCTTCCAGACCATCCGCATCGACGGTCTCGACTTCCGTCGCCGCGACACCGCCGAGCATGCGGTGGTCACACCCGACGTCGGCGCGGTGCTGGCGCGCATCGAGGGCCGGGTCGCCTTCGACCCCTTCGACGCGATCCTCGACCATCTCGCCGAGATCCACCCGGCGAACTACGTCGCCCTCGTGAGCGACCTCGCCGCGGTCGGCATCACGGGCGTCCACGAGTTCCACAACCAGACCGACGCGCTCCGCTTCGTCGCCCTCGTCGACCGCCTCTACGACGCGCGCGTGCGCATCGTCGCGAGCGGCACCCCCCTCGACGCGATCTTCCCGGAGGACATGCTGCACGGCGGCTACCGGAAGAAGTACCTCCGCGCGATCTCGCGCCTCGTCGCCCTCACGAGCGGCGACCTCTCCTGAGCCGCCGGCTCCGGCCCGATCGCGACTCGCCAAAGCGGACCGTGGGGGGCTATCGTCAGCGCGCCGGGAACATTCTGCGCGCGGGGCGCATCGAACCGGGCAGATGACGCTGAGGCGACAGGCGCCGCGTCCGACTCGACTGGAGCGACCATGAGCAGCACGACCCCCGCCGGCTGGTACCAGGACGGCCAGACCGCCGGCCAGGAGCGATTCTGGGACGGCACCCGGTGGACCGACCAGTTCCGGCCCCTCGCCCCCGCTGCCCCTGCCGCCCCAGCCGTCCCAGCTGCGCCGCCGCCGAGGAGGCGGCCGAGCGTCTGGGCCTGGCTCGCCCCGCTCCTCGTCGTCATCGCCGCCGGCATCGGCTTCGGGGTCTGGGCGCTCGTCTCGAGCCTGTCCAGCGCCCTCGCCGGGCCGTCCGACGCGGTCAAGGCGTTCAACGCCGCCTGGAACGCGGGCGACTGCGACGCCGTGCTCGCCGGGGTCACCGACGCCTACATCGGCGGCGAGGACGGCAGCGGGACTCCGGAGAGCGTGTGCGAGACCGTCACGGGCGACCACGATCACGGGATCGTCTATACGAGCACCATCACGAGCAGCTCCGCGGTGAACGACACCGCCACGGTCATCGCCCGCGAGACCTGGAAGGACTGGGAGGGCGCGGGCTACGACGAGGCCGTCCAGTACGACCTCGTGCGATCCGGGGGCGAGTGGCTGATCGACCAGTACGCCGCGGTGGACGGCGAGTTCACGCCGATCGGCGGTCCGACGGCCGCACCGACGACCCCGGCCGACCCCGAGCCGGATCCCGTCGACCCGCAGCCGGTCGTCCTCGACGAGGAGAGCAAGGCGCTCGCCGAGGCGACGGTCGCGGAGTTCCTCTCCGCCGCCGCGCAGAACCGCTGCGCCGACCTCTGGGCGCTCTCGACCGCCGAGAACTTCGCCGCGACGACGGGCTACTTCACGGTCGCCGACTGCGAGGCGAACCTCCAGATCGACACCTCGCTGTACATCGACAGCACGACGACCTCCGTCTCGGGCGACGCCGAGACCGTCGTCGCGGCCGTCCAGGTCACCGCCGACGGCGGCGGCCAGATGTTCCTCCTCACCCTCGAGCGCGGCGAGGACGTGCGCTGGCAGGTCAGCGCGTTCGTCGCCCTCTGAATCCGCATCCGCACTCCACGAAAGATATGGTGACCCCATGAGCACGACGCCTGCGGGCTGGTACGACGACGGACAGACCCCCGGCCAGGAGCGGTGGTGGGACGGCGCGCAGTGGACGGACCAGTTCCGCCCGGCCACGCCCGCCGCGCCCGCGGCGCCGGCCGCCCCGGCCGCCCCGCAGGCCTACGCCCAGCCGGCGCAGGCCGCCGCGCAGCAGCCCTATGCCACGCAGCCCTACACCGCGCCTGCCGGCCAGCCGAGGAAGAAGGTGAGCGTCTGGGCCTGGCTCGCGCCGCTCCTCGTCGTCGTGCTCGGCGGCATCGGCGTCGGCGTGTGGGCGCTCGTCAGCACGATCGGCGGGGCGATCAGCGGCCCGCCGGACGCGGTCCGCGCGTTCGCCACCGCGCTCGCCCAGCAGGACTGCGCCGCGATCTTCGCGACGTCGACGCCCGCCGGCCGTGCGAGCGCGTCCCTCGCCTGGGACGATGTCACCGCATGCCAGGCGGAGGCGACGCCGAACCCCTCCGGCGTCGCGCAGACGTCGATCACGAGCGTCAGCACGGTCAACAGCACCTCTCAGGTCGTCGCGACGGTGACGATCGACGGCTCCTCGCAGGAGTTCCAGATCGGCCTCGTCAACCAGGGCGGCAAGTGGCTCGTCGACTCGATCGGTTTCGGCGGCGGCGAGCTGCCGGGCGCGCAGGGCTCGCCCGAGGCGACCATCGAGGCCTATCAGGCGGCCTGGAACGCGGGCGACTGCGACGCGGCCGCGGCGTTCCTCTCCGCCACGTACTTCGAGACCACCGGGCAGACGCAGGAGCAGTTCTGCGACTACATCGCCGGCGACGAGGAGAACGGCGTCGAGTACGTCGTGACGATCGACAGCGTCGAGCAGGACGGCCAGACCGTCCACGTCGAGGGCTCGCTCGCGTGGTCGGCCGGCGGCGACCAGTACGACGAGGGCTACGCCTGGGAGCTGCTCGACAACGGCGGCACCGGCACCGAGTTCCTCATCGAGAACGAGTACCTGCTCGACGGGGACGTCCAGCCGGTCGGCTGATTCGTCCGCGCCGGCACCGGAGACGCCGGGGTCCGTCCGCCCGCTATAGGGTGACGACGTGACCTCGGCGCCTCCCGGCTGGTACGACGACGGCCAGCACCCCGGTGCGCTGCGGTGGTGGAACGGCGTCGCCTGGACCGACGACTATCACCCGGCGCTCGGGGATCCGCCAGCGGTCGCGGCACCGCGCCGGGCCGTGTGGGGCTGGGTGCTCGCCGCCTCCTGCGTCGCGTTCGTCGCCGTCGCCGGCCTGTCCGCGTGGGGGATCGTGAACGCCCTCGACCAGACGCGCGGTCCGCGGGAGACGATCGCCGCTTTCGACCGCGCCTGGGAGACGGGCGACTGCGCCCTGCTGCGCAGCGCCACGACGACCTCGTACCAGACGGGGGAGGAGTGGGAGGGCGATGTCTGCGCCTGGTTCGTCGAGGATCCGGCCGACTACGACATCGAGATCCAGGAGATCCGCGTCAGCGGGGACCATGCCGTCGCCACCACCCGGGAGCGCTGGACGGACCCCGACGGGACGTTCGACGAGATCTACGAGTACCGCTTCGTGCGGTCGGACGGGGGCTGGCGCATCGACGCCTACGAGCCGGTCGACGGGGATCTCACGCCCGTCGACTGAACCTGGGAAAACGCCTGGAAAACGTAACGCCGCTGAAACATGATGCGGCGGTTCACGAAACGTCGGCTGGACAGACTGGGCCCGTCACACGGCGTCGCGCCGCGTCCGACGAGGGGCGGGCTCGTCCCTTCCGCAACAAACACGAGAGGTTCTAGTACTCCATGGACAGTGGAACTTTCGCCTGGGGGATCACGGCGAGCGCCCTGGTGCTCTTCATGACCCCCGGTGTCGCCTTCTTCTACGGGGGCTTGGTCAAGGCCAAGTCGGTCGTCAGCATGATGATGATGTCCTTCGGCGCCATGGCGCTCGTCGGCCTGCTCTGGATCCTCGTCGGGTTCAACATGTCCGTCGCGCCTGATGTCTGGGGCTGGGCGGGCAACCCGTTCACCGAGGCCTTCGCGCTCAACGGCGTCTCGAGCCCGGATCTGGTGCTCGCCTTCTTCGGCTCGACGTTCGCGATCATCACGGTCGCGCTCATCTCGGGCGCCATCGCGGACCGTGCGAAGTTCGGCTCCTGGATGATCTTCGCGGGCATCTGGGCGATCGTCGTCTACTTCCCGGTCGCGGCATGGGTCTGGGT
>JAGIAU010000052.1 GCA_017744755.1 Microbacteriaceae bacterium | reverse complement strand
GCGCTGGCCGACGCGGTGTTCGGCGCACAGCCGCCGGCGCCGGCTTCGGCCTCTGCCCTGCCGCCCGCGATCCACCTCGCGGCCGCGGCGGACGCCATCGCCGACGTCGCCCTGGGCGCGCCGAAGCCGGCCGGCGTCATCGTCGCCGGACCGGAGACGCACGACATCGCCGACCTTGCGAAGCAGATCGCCGCCAAGCGCGGGGGGAGGCCCCGCGTCATGACGGCGCCGGTGCCGGGGATGGAGGCGTTCGGGAAGGGCCTGCTGCTCCCGCCCGCCGACGTGCCGGGCGTCGGCCCGACCTTCGCCGAGTGGCTCCGGACCCGCGGCTGAGGTCCTTCGACTCGCTGCGCTCGCTCAGGAGGCCGAGTGCGGCGAGTCGGACTGGCTCCCTGAGCGAGCCGTGCGGTGAGTCGGACTGGCTCCCTGAGCGAGCCGTGCGGTGAGTCGGACTGGCTCCCTGAGCGAGCCGTGCGGCGAGTCGAAGGGTCGCGCGCGACAATGGTTCCGTGCCGACCTTCCGCGACGAGGCCATCGTCCTGCGCACCCACAAGCTGGGTGAGGCGGACCGCATCGTCACGATGCTCGGGCGCAGCCGCGGCAAGATCCGCGCCGTCGCGAAGGGCGTGCGGCGGACCGGCTCGCGCTTCGGGGCGCGGCTCGAGCCGTTCATGCTCGTCGACGTGCAGTGCTACGAGGGCCGCTCGCTCGACACCGTGACGCAGGTCGTCACGCTCGGCGCCTACGCGGGCGACATCATCGCCGACTACGGCCGCTACACCGCGGCGTCCGCGATCGTCGAGGCCGCCGACCGGATGACGGAGGACGCCGGATCGCCCGAGCAGTACGCGCTGCTCGTCGCGGCGCTGCGCTCCCTCGCCCGCGGCGAGCACGCGCCCGGGCTCACGCTCGACTCCTACCTGCTCCGCGCGCTCTCCATCGCCGGCTGGGCGCCCAGCCTCGACGACTGCGCGGTGACGGGGGAGCCGGGACCGCACAGCACGTTCCTCATCCCCTCCGGCGGCGTCGTCGCCGACCGGGTCGCGCCGCCCGGCGCCCCGCGCGTCGACCCCATGACGCTCGGTCTCATGGCGGCGCTCCGGGACGGCGACTGGGAGGTCGCCGAGGCGGCGGACGACAGAACGCGCTCCCGCGCGACCGGCCTCATCGCCGCCTATGCCCAGTTCCACCTGGAGCGCGGCCTCAAGTCGCTCCCGCTCGTCGATCGCAGCCCGGCCTCCGCCTGAGCCGTCGCGGGACGGGCGCGACGGCACGAGCGCCGGGCCGCGCACCCTGCGGCGGCGGCATGCCCGTCGCTGCCGCGCCGGAGTCCGCTGCCGCACCCTGAGTCCACCGCGGCACCCGGGTCCCACCAGGCGCAAGCATGGTGCCGAGGTGGAATCGCGGTGTCGGAGCCCCGGGAGCGTGGCGCGGGATACTGGAGGGATGGCGAAGCGCGAGACGATCCCGCTGCAGCCCGTCGACTGGACGGGGGAGACGCCGCCCGCGTTCCCGCGCGACGGCGTGCCGAACCATGTCGCGATCGTCATGGACGGCAACGGCCGCTGGGCGAACGCGCAGGGCCTGCCCCGCGTCGAAGGCCACCGCGCGGGCGAGGCGACCATGCTCGACATCGTGGCCGGTGCGATCCAGGCGGGGGTGGGCCACCTCTCCCTGTACGCCTTCTCGACCGAGAACTGGGCGCGCTCCGTCGAGGAGGTCCGCTTCCTCATGGGCTTCAACCGCGATGTCCTGCACCGCCGCCGCGACCAGCTCGTCGACTGGAACGTCCGCTTCCACTGGGCCGGCCGGCGCCCCCGCCTGTGGGAATCGGTCATCAAGGACCTCGTGCTCACCGAGCGCGCCACGGCCGCGAACACCGGCATGAGCCTCAACCTCTGCGTCAACTACGGCGGCCGGAACGAGCTCGTCGACGCCGTCGAGGCGATCGCCCGCGACGTCGCGGCGGGCCGCCTCAAGCCCTCCGGGATCACGGCGCGCACGATCGCGAAGCACCTGTACGTCCCCGACATGCCCGACGTCGACCTGTTCGTCCGCACCTCGGGCGAGCACCGGACGAGCAATTTCCTGCTGTGGCAGAGCGCGTACGCGGAGATGGTGTTCCAGAACGTCCTCTGGCCGGACTACCGCCGCGCCGACCTCTGGTCCGCGATCGAGGACTACATCGGCCGCGACCGCCGCTTCGGCGGCGCGGTCGACGCGCCGGCTGCGGGCTGAGCCCGTCGGATCCGCCCGCGACAACCCTGTGAGTTCCGCCGCTCCTGGACGCCGGGCCAATAGGGTGCCGACATGGGGGAGCACGGCGCAGGGGCACCGATCGAGGACTGGTTCAGCCCGGGGCTTCGCGCGCTGAGCGATCCGCTCACCTGCCCGCGCTGCACCTGGCGGGCGGTGCAGGCCGGCGGCGTGTGCGGTCGCTGCGGCGCCGATCTGCGCGGCGAGGCGGGCGAACGCGCCTGGGCGGCGGGCGAGGCGCTCGCCGCGGCGGTCGCGGAGTGGCGGGCCACCGTCGCGGGGATGCCGACGTTCGCGCCGGGGACGCCGGCGCCGATCGCCGAGCCGTGGCAGCAGCCCGGCCCGGGTCCCGCCTCGCAGCCGGCCCCGGCGTGGACTGCCCCGCTGCCACCGGGTCTCGCCGCCACGGACCCGCTGGCCGCGGCCCCGCCGCCCTACCCCGCCTACCAGCCGGCGCCGCTCGCACCGCGCCCGCGGCGGGAGAGCGCCGTGAGCGTGCAATCGCTCCTCGCCGTCGCGGGCGCGGGCCTCGTCGCCGTCGCCGCGATCGTGTTCACGTTCTTCAACCCCGACGTCCGCGACACCGGCAGCCGCTTCGCGATCATCGGCGCGGTCACGGCGCTGTTCCTCGCGGGAGCGCTGCTCACCCGGAGACTGCGGCTCACCGCGGAGTCGCTCGCGGCGCTGTCGGTCGTGTTCCTCGCCCTCGACGCGTGGTTCGCGGGGCAGTTCGCACCGGACGACGCCGCCGCCTGGCTGGTCTCCGGCCTCGTGCTGCTCGGCGGGGCGCTGCTCTGCCTCGCGCTCGCGGCGTGGACGCGGCTGCGCTCCTGGCTGCTCGGCGGGGTGCTCGGACTCGCGATCGCGCCGGCCGTCCTCGCGCATTCGGCCCTGGACGTCTGGTGGGATCGCGTCGGCTTCGTCGCCGTCGGCGCCGCAGCGCTCGGCGGGCACTGGCTGCTCGACCGCCTCCGCGCGCGGTTCGGCGGCCTGCGGCTGCTGCCGGAGCGGGTCCTGCTGCTCGCCGCCCAGCTATGGGGCGCCGTCTGGCTCGTCTTCTCGTTCCGGCTGATCGCCTATCTCGGCGAGGACGGGGGCCCGCTCGGCGCGGCCGGGCTGTTCCTCGCGCTCGCGGTCACGACGACGATCGCCGCGCGCTGGATCGCGGGCGGGTTCCTCAGCAGCCTCGCGGGGCTGTTCCTGCTGAGCGCCGGGCTCGATGCGGGTCTCGCGATCGTCCGCGGCTCGGCGGACGGCGTCCTCGGCGGATGGTGGCTCGTGCCGCCGATCCTCGGCGTCGCGGTCGCCTACGTGCTCGGCGCCCTCGTCGCCCGCCCGACGGCGGGACTGCCACGGCCGTTCGACGGGCTGCGCCGGAGCGCGTTCACCATCACGAACGCCGTGCTGCTCCTCGTCGGGACCGCGCCCGTCGCCGCCGCAGGCATCTTCGCCGCCCTCGGCGACGGCCTGCCGTGGATCTGGGACGAGCCGGCGGCACGGACGCTCCACTTCGCCTTCGCCGCGTCGCTGTCCGTCCTCGCCCTCGGCCTCCTTGCCGGCCGCGCCCTGCTGCGACCGGCCGCCGCACGGCTCGCCGGCGGCTTCGGAGCTGTCGCGCCGTGGCTGCTGCTCCTCGCGCTGCTCGTCCTCGTCGCGTGGCCGGGCTTCCTGCGCATCACCCAGGTGCTGCTCGCGCTCGCGTTCGCCGCGCTCGTCGCCGGCGGTCTGCTCCTCGTGCGGCGCCGCGGCGTCCTGCCCGGAACGCTCGCGGTCGCGGGCTCGACCGGCGCGCACGCGCTGCTCGCGGACGGCCTCTGGCGATCCTGGCTGGGACCCCGCCCGCCGGAGTGGAGGTGGCCGCGCGGCTTCGCCGAGTACTCGGCGGCGCCGCTCACCGCGCAGCCCGTCACGATGGCGACGCCCACGGAGCTCCTCGGCCTCGGCGTGCTCGCGGTCCTCGTCCTCGTCGCGTTCACCGTGCCGCTCGCGGCGCGCTGGGTGCACTGGGGCGCCGGCAGCGCCTACGCGCTCGTGCTGATCGGGACGGCGCTCGCGCGGATCGACGGGCTCCGGACCAACGACGTGCTCGCGCTCGTCGCGACGGCCGGTGCGCTCGCGGCGCTCGTGGCGACGTTCATCCGGCCGCTGCCGCGTCACCCCTGGTACGCGATCCTCGCGGTCACGACCGTCCCGTTCCTGCTCGCCATCGTGACCGTCGTCGCCGAACGCACGATCTGGACGTTCTGCGCCGCGCTCCTCACGGGCGTCCTCGCCCTCGTGCTCGCCGTCACCCGCCGGGACGGGCTCGCGCCCTGGCTTCGGGTCGCCGCGGCAGCGCTCGTCGTGCCGTCGTTCTCGACGGCGATCGTCAGCCTCGTGCCGCAGCTGCAGACGCCGAGCGGCTCGCCCGTCGCGCTGCCGGTCATCGCGGTGCTCGTCGCCGTCGTCGTCGCCGGCGCCGCGTGGATCGAGCGCGTGCTCCTCGCCCGTGAGGTCGAGGCGGCGCGCGGCGTCGTCCGGGCGCTCGAGGCGAGCGCGTCCGTCACGGGCGCGATCGCCGTCCTGCTCGCCTTCGTGCTCCCGGCGGCGGGTCTCGGCGTCGCGCTCGTCGTGCTGCTCGTGCTCGGTCTCGGCTCCGCCGCCTCCGCGGTCCTCGGCCGGCGCGGCTGGGGCTGGTGGCTCGCCGGGGTCGAGTGGACGGGCGCGCTGTGGTGCGCGCTCTGGCTCGCGGAGGTCCAGGCGATCGAGCCCTTCGTGCTCCCGCCCGCGCTCGCCGCGCTCACGGTCGGCGTCGTCGGCGTCGGGCGCGGGCGCGCGGGCCGGCTGCCGCTCGGTCTCGCGGTCGTCGGTCTCGGCGCCGCGCTCGTCACGATCCTCGCGGCGCAGGCCTTCGCGCCGCGGAACGGCGACCAGGTGCTCCTCCTCGGCGCCGGCGTGTCCTGGCGGGCGCTCCTGCTCCTCGCGGCGAGCGTCCTGCTCGTCGTGCTCGCGGTCGTCCTCGCCCGCGCGGCACGACGGAGTCCCGAGGGGCCGCCCGCGCGGTTCGACCAGCTGAGCCCGGTGCTGCTCCTCGGCGCCATCGGCGCGGCCTTCGGCGCGACCGTGCAGGCGGTGCGGTGGGCCGCCGGCATCGACGGCGACGGCGACGTGTCGCCCATGGTCTGGCTCGCGCTCGGCGCGGCGCTGCCCGGCGTCGTGCTGGCGTTCCTCGCGAGCCGGGTGCTCACGGGAGGGCGTTCACCCGGCGCGGCGTGGTTCGCCGGACGCCGCTGGCCGGCCGCACCCGCGCTCCTCGCGCTCGTGCTGCCGCTCTGGGTGCGCGTCGAGGAGCTGTGGGCGACGATCTGGGTGCTCTGGGCGGTCATGCTCGCCCTGCTCGTCGTTGCGGTCGTCACCGCCGTCCGGCTCGCGCGCGGCGGGACGCGGCTGCCGCCCGTCTGGATCACGGTGCTCGCCGCCTGGGGGACCGCGGTCGCGGCGTGGTCGCCGCGGGCCCTGCGGGTCGAGGTCTTCTCCGTGCCGGTCGCGGCTGCGGTGCTCGTGGCCGGGGTCCTGTGGCTGCCGTGGGTGCTGGAGCGGGTGCGGCGCGGGAGCGGCGATGCGGGCGGAGGACCTGACGCGCCGCTTCACGGCCATTCGACCCGCGGGGACTCGACCCGCGCTCGATCGCTCGATCGCTGGCCCGCGGGCTCGGAACGCTCCTGGTGGCTGCTCGGTCCCGGCCTCGTGCTGCTCCTCCTGCCGAGCGTCGTCTCGACCGGGACCGACCCGGTCACCTGGCGCGCGATCCTCGTCATCGCGCTCGCGCTCGCCGCGATCCTCGCCGGCTCCATCTGGAAGCTCGCGGCGCCGTTCTGGATCGGCCTCGGCGTGCTGCCGATCGAGAACATCGTCGTCTTCGCCTCGCAGATCGGCCACGGAGTCGAGAGCCTGCCGTGGTGGATCACGCTCGTCATCGCCGGCATCGTGCTCCTCGCCATCGCCATCAACGCGGAGCGCCGGACCGCGCAGGGCCACCGGGCGAGCCGGATCGGGGAGATGCGGTGAACGCGCCCCGGTAAACTTCTCCGGTGCCGCAGACCTCCCTCGACGCCGTCATCGCCCTCGCCAAGCGCCGGGGGTTCGTCTTCCAGTCCGGCGAGATCTACGGCGGCACCCGCTCCGCATGGGACTACGGCCCCCTCGGCGTCGAGCTGAAGGAGAACATCAAGCGCGAGTGGTGGCAGACCTTCGTCCGCGGTCGCGAGGACATGGTCGGCCTCGACTCCGCCGTGATCCTGCCGAAGCAGGTGTGGGTCAGCTCGGGCCACGTCGCGACGTTCACCGACCCGCTCGTCGAGTGCACCCAGTGCCACACGCGCCACCGCCAGGACCACCTCGAGGAGGCCTTCGAGGCGAAGCACGGCCGCAAGCCCACGGGCATGGCGGAGATCAACTGCCCGAACTGCGGCACGAAGGGCCAGTGGACGGAGCCGCAGTCGTTCTCCGGCCTCATGAAGACGTTCCTCGGACCCGTCGACGACGGCGAGGGTCTCCACTACCTGCGCCCGGAGACCGCGCAGGGCATCTTCGTGCAGTTCAACAACATCGTGACCGCCTCGCGGAAGAAGCCGCCCTTCGGCGTCGGCCAGGTCGGCAAGGCGTTCCGCAACGAGATCACCCCGGGCAACTTCATCTTCCGCACCCGCGAGTTCGAGCAGATGGAGATCGAGTACTTCACCCCGCCGGCGGAGGCCGACGAGGCCTTCAAGGCGTGGGTCGAGGACTGCTGGGACTGGTTCGTCGACCTCGGGATCGACCCGGCGCACATGCGCCGCTTCGACGTGCCGAAGGAGGATCGGGCGCACTACTCGGCCGGCACGATCGACATCGAGTACGACTTCGGCTTCACGGGCGGCTCCGGCTGGGGCGAGCTCATGGGCATCGCGAACCGGACCGACTTCGACCTGTCCTCGCATGCGGCGGGCTCGGGCAAGGACCTGTCCTTCTTCGAGCAGGCCACCGGCGAGCGGTACGTGCCGTACGTCATCGAGCCGTCGTTCGGCCTCACCCGCTCGATGATGGCGTTCCTCGTCGACGCCTACCGCGAGGACGAGGTGCCGACCGCGAAGGGCGACACCGACACCCGCGTCTGGCTGAAGCTCGACCCCCGGCTCGCGCCGGTCAAGGTCGCCGTGCTCCCGCTCTCCCGGAACGAGCAGCTCAGCCCTGTCGCGCGCGAGCTCGCGCAGACGCTGCGCAGGCGGTGGAACGTCGACTTCGACGACGCCGGCGCGATCGGCCGCCGCTACCGCCGGCAGGACGAGATCGGCACGCCGTACTGCGTCACGGTCGACTTCGACTCGCTCGAGGACCAGGCCGTCACCGTGCGCGACCGCGACACGATGGGCCAGGAGCGTGTCGCGATCGCGGACATCCCCGCCTACCTCGCGGCGCGCCTCGGGGCGTAGAACGGGCTATCGCGCGAGGCGGGCCCGGCGCCGGCGGTCGCGGCGCGTCCGCGCGATGGCCGCCCATAGGACCAGTCCGACGAGGGCGATGCCCGCGGTGAGCGCGATCCAGAACGGAGCCACGAGGCCGTCGAGCGCCGTGCGCGCCGCCGTGACCTGCGCCGTGGCGATGGGCACGGCCGCCTCCGCAGCCGTCTCGGCCTGCCGAGCCGCCTCGACGGCCGCGTGCTCGTGCTGCTCGAGCGCGTCCTCCATCGCCCGCACCTCGGCGAAGGCGGGGGAGGAGGTGCTGATCGAGAAGCCGGGCTCGTGCGGCTGGGCGTTGATCTCGTCGATGATCGCCTGGCGCTTCGCGTCGATCGCGGCCTGCGCGGCGTCCTCCGCCGCCTGCGCGGAGACCGCCTCGTCATGCGCCGCCGACACGGCCGCCTGCGCCTCGATCGCGGCGTTCGTCGCATCCTCGAGATCCTGCGCCGCCTTGCCGAGGAGCGCGGCGATGATGCCGATGACCACGGCGGCGAGCAGCACCGTGACGAGGAACGTGATCCAGGCCCGCAACCCGCGCGGGCGCTGCGGCGCGACGGTCTGCGGGACGATCCGCTCGTGCACGTCGGTGGTCATGCGCCTGCCCTCCGAGATCCGGCCAGTGCGCTCACTGTACCGCGCGACCTCCGACATCGGCAGGGTGCGCGCGCTCGCGTCCCCCCACCCCGCCCTTTTCAGGTGTCGCGCGCCGTTCTCAGGCGTGCCGACCTCGTCTGCCGGCGTGTTCACCTGAGAACGGCGCGCGACACCTGAAAAGGGCGGGGGCGGCTAGGCTCGGGGAGCTCGGGCGTCGTAGGCGCGCCAGGCGGTGCTCGCGCGCAGCAGCGCCCAGATGATGACGACGATCGCGATGCCGCCGATGAGCGGCCCGGCCCAGAGCGCGTCCGGCCCGACGCGCGGCGGCACGGCGAGCGCGACGACCGTCGCGAGCCCGCCCGCGACGAGGTCGCCGATGCGCGGCCCGCCCGTCACGACGACGATGAACACGCCCTGGGTGCGCCCGCGCATGTCGTCCGGCACGGCCGTCAGCATCATCGTCGTCCGGAAGATCGCACTGAACTCGTCCGTGATGCCCGTGCCCGCGAGGGCGACGAAGGCGAGGACGAGTGCGGGCCAGGACACCTCGGAGATGTGCGGCCCGACCGGCCCGAACCAGCCGAGCATCGCCGCGCCGATGACGAGCCCGAAGAGGATCGTGAACGCGCCGTAGCCCATGATCGCCCGGCTGACCGCGACGCCCTGTCGATGGATGCGGGCGACGGGACCGGAGAACACGCCCGCGAGGAAGGTCCCCACGGCCATCGCGGCCGTCAGCACGCCGACCGTGATCTCGCCGCCGCCGACCGCGACGACGCCGATCGCGGGGAAGAGCGCGTGCGGGCGGCCGAGCGTCATCGCGACGAGGTCGACGATGAAGCTCATCCGGATCACGGGCGCGCGCCGGAGGAACGCGAAGCCCTCGAACATCGACCTCCAGCCCGGGCGCACGGCCTCGCCGAGCGGCGGCAGCCGCGGCAGCGTCACGATGCCGAGGAAGCCCGCGGTGAACAGCACCGCGTCGATCGCGAACGTCACCGGGTAGCCGACCAGGGCGATGAGCACGCCGGCGAGCGCCGGGCCGACGGCGAGCTGCAGGCCGAAGGTGACGCCGTTCAGCGCGGCGGCGCGCGAGACCATCTGCTCCGGCACGATGCGCGGGATGATCGCGGTGCGGGCGGCGGAGTTGATCGTCGACGCGACCGCGTTCACCGTCGTGACGACGTAGAGCGGCCAGACCTCGATGCGCTCGCCGCCCGGCAGCATCGCGTCCCACCAGGCGAAGCCGAGGAGGGCGAGCGTGGACAGCCAGCTCACGACCGCGGTCGCGATCGCGACGGCGCGCCGGTCGAGCGCGTCGACGAGCATGCCGCCCCACAGGCCCGCGACGATCATGGGGATCAGCGAGATCGGCCCGACGAGCGCGACGAGCAGCGTCGAGCCGGTGATGTCGAAGATGAGCAGCGTGACGGCCGTCATCGTCAGCCACGCGCCGACGCCCGAGATCGACTGGCCGGCCCACAGGCGGGCGAAGGCGGGGGAGACGCGCAGCGGCGTCAGGTCGACGAACGTCCGGTGCGCGCCCGTCGTCGCGATCGGACCCGTCGGGGCGTGCGGCTCCTGAGCGGGACCGCTGCCGGGATCGTCGCTCACCGTCCGAGCCTACCCGGCGCGGAATGTTCGTCAGGACCGGAACGTTCTCCCGAGACATGGCAGCCCCCATCAAGGTCGACATCTGGTCCGACGTCGCGTGCCCCTGGTGCTTCATCGGGAAGCGGCGCTTCGAGGCGGCGGTCGCCGCCTTCGACGGCGAGGTCGAGGTCGAGTACCACTCCTACGAGCTCGCCCCGGACACCCCGGTCGACTACCCCGGCACGCACCGCGACTACCTCGTGAGCCGCGGCTTCCCCGCGGAGCAGATCGGCGCGATGGACGCGCGGGTCAGCGGCATCGCGGAGTCGGTGGGGCTGCACTACGACTTCGAGGCGAACCACCCGACGCGCACGCTCAAGGCGCACGAGCTCATCCACTTCGCGAAGGCGAACGGGCGGCAGGCCGAGATGAAGGAGCGCCTCATGCAGGCGTACTTCGAGCGCGGCGAGCACGTCGGCCGGATCGACGACCTCGTGCGGATGGCGGGCGAGATCGGGCTCGACGAGTCGGACGCCCGAGCGGCGCTCGAGGCCGGGACGTACGCCGCGGACGTGCAGGCGGACATCCAGGTCGCCCGCGAGATCGGGGTGCGCGGCGTGCCGTTCTTCGTCTTCGACATGCGGGTCGGGGTCTCCGGCGCGCAGGAGACCTCGACGTTCCTCGAGGTCCTCGGGAACGTCAGGGCCGAGGCTGCAGCGGCTCCGTGATGTCGGCGACCGTCGCGCCGAGCGCGGCGATCAGCTGATCGGCGTCGACGAAGAGACTGAGCCCGTGCTCCCCGGCGCCGAGCGACACCCGGCGGCCGAGCATGCTCGAATCGGCATATACCGGCCAGGCGGTCGTGCTCCCGAGCGGGGTGATGGTTCCGCGTTCGTAGCCGGTCGCGTCGAACGCCTGCTGCGCGTCCGGCAGCTGCAGCTTGTTCACGCCGACGACGGCGCGGAGCTTCGGCCAGCCGATCTGCCGGTCGCCCGGGACGAGGGCGAAGAGGTACGTGCCGTCGGCGCGCTTCACGACGAGCGTCTTCACGATGTCCGCGGGCGTGATCCCGAGGATCTCGGCCGCCTCCTCGAGGCTCCGCGCGACCATCCGCTCCCGGATCTCGATCGCGAGGCTCAAGTCCGCCGCGGCGCGTTCGACGCGCTCCCGTCCCGATTCCGTCATGGTCGGTGGAACCGACGCGGGCGCAGGAGCATTCCCGTCGGACAGGCCCGCGCGGGTCGATCCGTCCTGTCCCGGCGCTCGCGTCCTGCACCCGCGCACGACGGGAGCGCGACCGGGGGGCCGCCCAGGCGGGTTCTGGGAGAATCGAGCGGTGAACGCACC
>JAGIAU010000051.1 GCA_017744755.1 Microbacteriaceae bacterium | reverse complement strand
CGCCCGCCGTCCGCCTGGGAGCCGCCGTAGACCATCTTCAGCACGGAGGACTTGCCGGCGCCGGACTGGCCGCCGAGCACGACGCACTCCCCGGCATGCACCTCGAACGTCAGGCCCGACAGCACCGGGATCGTCTTCCCGCCCTGCAGGTGCAGGGTGAACGTCTTGTCGACGCCCTCGACCGACAGGAGGGGCGTGCGTGCGGCGCGTTCTGCCATGGCGATCATCCCTGCAGGATCGAGGAGACGAGGAGCTGGGTGTACGGGGCCTGCGGGTCGTCGAGGACGCGATCGGTGAGGCCGGACTCGATGACGGCGCCGTCCTTCATGACCATCGTGCGGTGCGAGATGAGGCGCGCCACGGCGAGGTCGTGCGTCACGATGACGACGGCGAGGCCGAGCTCCTGCACGAGGCCGCGGATGAGGTCGAGCACCGCCGCCTGCACGCTCACATCGAGGCCGCTCGTCGGCTCGTCCATGAAGACGAGGCGGGGGCCGACGACGAGGTTGCGGGCGATCTGCAGACGCTGGCGCATGCCGCCGGAGAACGTGGTGGGCGGGTCGTCGATCCGCTCCGACGGGATCTCCACCTTCGCGAGCCACTCGAGCGCGCGCTCGCGGATGCGGCCGTAGTGCCGCCAGCCGGTCGCCATGAGCGGCTCGCCGATGTTGCCGCCGGCGGACACGTGCATGCGGAGGCCGTCCGCGGCGTTCTGGTGGACGAATCCCCACTCCGAGCGCCAGAGCGTTCTGATCTCCCGATCGGAGAGCTGCGCGAGGTCGAGCGCGCGGCCGTCCGCCGCCGCGTAGCGGATCGCGCCCTCGTCGATCGCGAGGCGCTGGCTGAGCATGCCGAGCAGCGTCGACTTGCCCGAGCCGGACTCGCCGACGATCGCGAGCACCTCGCCCGGCCACAGGTCGAAGCTCACGCCGCGGCAGCCGAAGCGCTCGCCGTAGCGGTGGCCGGCGCCCTCGACCGTCAGGAGTGCCTGCTCGCTCATGCGTGCGCGCCTTCCTGCTCGTCGAATGTGTGCATTCGCGTCGAATGTGCCCTCTCGTAGGCGCCCGCTCGACGTGAAGGTGCACGCTCGGCGGCGGCCGCGGCGGCCGCGGCGGGCGCCGCGGCCGTGCGCTCGCAGTGGTCGGTGTCGGAGCACACGTACATCGCGCCGCCGCGGTCGTCGAGGACGACCTCGTCGAGGTAGACGCCCGTCGAGCCGCAGATCGCGCAGGGCTGGCTGAAGCGCTGCGGCTCGAAGGGGTGGTCCTCGAAGCCGAGCGACTCGACATCCGTGTACGGCGGGACGGCGTAGATCCGCTTCTCGCGGCCGGCGCCGTAGAGGTGGAGCGCGGGGCTGCGATGCAGCTTCGGGTTGTCGAAGCTCGGCGTCGGCGACGGGTCCATCAGGTAGCGGCCGTTCACGATCACGGGGTAGGCGTACGTCGTCGCGATGCGCCCGAAGCGCGCGATGTCCTCGTAGAGCTTCACGTAGATCAGGCCGTAGTCCTGCAGCGCGTGCATCCGTCGCGTCTCCGTCTCGCGCGGCTCCAGGAAGCGCAGCGGCTCCGGGATCGGCACCTGGTAGACCATGATCTGGCCCTCGGCGAGCGGGGTCTCCGGGATGCGGTGCCGCGTCTGGATGACCGTCGCCTCCCCGGTGTCCGTCGTCGTCGCGGCGCCGGCCACGCGCTCGAAGAACCTCCGGATGCTGACCGCGTTCGTCGTGTCGTCGGCGCCCTGGTCAATGACCTTGAGCGTGTCGCCGGCGCCGATCACCGCGGCCGTCACCTGCACGCCGCCCGTCCCCCAGCCGCGCGGCATCGGGACCTCGCGGCTCGCGAACGGCACCTGGAAGCCCGGGATCGCGACGGCCTTGAGGAGCGCGCGGCGGATCGTGCGCTTCGTCTGCTCGTCGAGGTAGGCGTGGTTGTACTCGATGCGGGGGAGGGTCATGGGGTGCCTCCGATCGAGTCGGACTGCCCGACTCGATCTCCGGCGGTCGTTTCGTGACCGGCCCGATCCCGCTGGCGGTGGACGGCGCGGAGCTGGCGGATGAGGACGAGCTCGGCCTGGAAGTCGACGTAGTGCGGGAGCTTGAGGTGCTCGACGAAGCCGGTGGCCTCGACGGCGTCCGAGTGGGCGAGGACGAACTCCTCGTCCTGCGCCGGCCCGACGCGCCGCTCGCCGAACTCGTCGGCGCGCAGCGCGCGATCGACGAGCGACATCGACATCGCCTTCCGCTCGGCGCGGCCGAACGCGAGACCGTAGCCGCGGGTGAACTGCGGCGGCGTCACCGCGTCGCCGACGAACTGGTTCACCATCTGGCACTCGGTCACCTCGATGCGGCCGATCGGCAGCGCCTCGCCGGTCTCCGGCGCGACGAACTCGACCTCGACCTCGCCGACGCGGACCTCGCCGACGAAGGGGTGCGTCCGCCCGTAGCCGCGCTGCGTCGAGTAGCCGAGGCTCAGCAGGAAGCCCTCGTCGCCGCGGGCGAGCGCCTGCAGGCGCTCCGCGCGCGACATCGGGAAGATCGTGGGCTCGCGCGTGAGATCCGCCGGCTCCGGGTCGCCGGGCGAGGGAACGTGCTCCTCGAGGAGGGCCTCCGCGCCGAGGAGGTCGGAGATGCGCGGCATGCGGGCATCGAGGTGCCCATCCGCGGCGGCCGGAGCCTCCGCCGGCCGAGCGGGCCGGAGGCCCGTACCGAGTCCCTCGCCCGCAGGCTCGTCGTCCGCGGCATCCGTCAGCAGCCGGTGCGTGTAGTCGAAGGTCGCGCCGAGCTGCTGGCCGCCCGGCAGGTCCTTGAACGTGGCCGAGACGCGGCGCTCCGACGGGAGGCCCGCGGTGTCGAGCGCGACCGTCGCGCCGTAGCGCGGGAGCGTCGTCCGGTAGGTGCGCAGCAGCGTGACGGCCTCCAGCGCATCGCCCTGCGCCTGCACGATGGCGCGCGCGGCGAGGTCGGGATCGTAGAGCGAGCCCTCGTTCATGACGCGGGACACGAGCACGCCGAGCTGGTCGCGGACCTGGTCCGACTCGAGCGCCGGCACGGCCCGGTCGCCGCGGCCTCGCCGCGCGAGCAGTTCGTGGGCCGCCGCGATGGCGCGTTCGCCGCCCTTGACCGCGACGTACATCAGCGCACCTCCCCGCTGCCGGATCCCGGAGCGAGCGGAGCGAGTCGAAGGGACGTCGTCCGCGGCAGTCCCGTGACGCCGTCGTCGTCGACGAGCAGCAGGTCGACCCCGCGCGGGAAGCGCGCGTGGTTCGCCGCCCACTGCTCGACGAAGTCCTGGGGCAGCGCGGCGGGCGGCGTCCACTCGCGCGGCTCCGGGAAGCCCGGGCCGTCCGCCAGGACCACGCCCGCGGACGTGATGCCGGAGGCGTCCCCGGATGCCGTCCCTGTCGCCAGCACGATCGTCGTCGAGGTGTGCGGCGCCTCGTCGGAGCCGGGCGCGAACGCGTCGAGCGCGGGCAGCGTCTCCGCGGCAGCCGCGAAGGCGAACGCCGCCGCCGCGGGCTCCGTCGTGAGCGGGGCCCCCGTGCGGAAGGCGATCCAGGCCCGCACCTCCTCATCGCAGGCGAGCACCGCATCGAGCCAGACCGGGGTCGAGTCGTCGCAGCAGGCGAACGCGATCGAGGCGACGGCCGGTCCGAGCGCCGCGGGCGCGTCCGCGATCACGGAGGCGCCGTCGATCGCGACCGGGCGCGTCGGCCGCGAGAGGGCATCGAGCACCGCGCGGAAGATGCGCTGCGCACCGGCGACCGGGTCCGGGAGCGTGCGCTGCGCGTTCATTCGTCGTCCTCGTCGGATGCGAGCGCGCCCGCGTTCTCGCGGGCGACCGTGAAGAAGTCGACGACGGTCGTGCGGGCGGCCGTGCGCACGGCGCGGTCCCGGTCGGCGAGCGCCGCCTCGAGCGGCTCGACGACCTCGGCGATCACGGTGTCGTGCGTCGCCTCGTCGGCGAGCAGCGCGGTGAAGATCGCCGCGAGGCCCGCGTGCTCGACGTCGCTGCCGAGGACGTAGGCGGTGCCGATGCTCGGCGCGGCGAGCGCGCCGCCGGACAGCCGCACGGTCGCGCGGGTGACGGTGGCCTCGCCGAGGTTGAAGCGGTCGCCCGTGCCGCCGATGCGGCCCTGCACCATGACGAGGCCCGGCTCCGGGCCGCGCAGGACCTCGACGCCGGGACGGTCGGCCCAGGCGAGCCAGTGCTCGGCGAGGGCGGCGCGGGGGGCATTGGAGAACGCCCGCGCGGCGCGACGGCGGAGCGCCCCGCGCTCGGCCTCGTCGACCGTGGTGCCGCCCATCGGCGATGTCCGTTCGCTCGTCGGCCGCTTCCCGGCCTGTCCATAAGTTGTCTAGTGATCTAGATAACATATGCCATGATAGTCCTGTGGCGCGCAGGAGCGGCACGCGGAGGGTGAAATCTCGGTGAACAAGCGGACGAGATCGGCGACCGGCTACGCCGCCTGGCGGCTCATCGCCGAGGAGCTGCGCGGCGACATCGCCGGCGGGGCGCTCGCCGTCGGCGACCGACTGCCGACCGAGCAGGAGCTGTCCGAGCGGTTCGGCGTGAACCGCCACACCGTCCGTCAGGCCGTCGCAGCGCTCGCCGCCGACGGCCTCGTCGAGTCGCGCCGCGGCAGCGGCACCTATGTGCTCGGCGGCGGCATCCACCTGCACCGTCTCGGCGTCCGCACCCGCATGTCGCTCAGCCTCGGCGATCGCGCCGAGGCCTCCGCGGTGCGCGTCCTCGACAGCGCGATCGAGGCGCCGCCGGCCGACATCGCCGACGCCCTGCGCCTGCGCGGTGATCGCGCCGTCCGCGTCGAAGGCATGCGCACGGTCGGCGGCCGAGCGCTCGTGCGCGGCACGCACTGGTTCGACGCGGAGCGCTTCCCCGACATCGCCGCCGTGCTACGCCGCTCGCGCTCGGTCACGGCCGCCCTCCGTTCCGTCGGCGTCGACGACTACCTCCGTGTCTCGACGACCGTGAGCGCCCGGCACGCCACCGCCGACGAGGCCGCCGACCTCGCGCTCGAGCCCGGCGCCGTCGTCCTCGTCGCACGCGGCCTCGACGCCCTCCCCGACGGCACACCGCTGCAGCTCGTCGTCGCGCGCTTCCCCGCCCAGCGCGTCGCCCTCGAGATCGAGCACGGCGGCGGCCTCGGCCTCGCCTGAGTCGTGCGCGTCCCCGCCACACGCCCCGGCGCACGCCCCCGGTGCATCCGACCGCACGGGCCGGCGCGACCGCAGCGCTCAGGCGCCGTCGGGCGGGCGGATGAGCAGCGCCGCGCGTTCGGCGAGGTAGGCCGCGAGATCGGCGGCACCGGAGCCGTGGGCGGCGTCCGCATCGAGCGGCCGCGCGTCGAAGTTCACGGTCTCGCCTTCGCGATAGCCGCCGCGGCGCGCCGCGAGCACGAGCTCGTGATGCGCGCTGATCGACTCCGCCACCACGCTCCGGCGCCGCTCCGCGCCCGCGACCCGCACGACGCGGCCCGTGCGCAGCAGTCCGCCGGCGGGCGTCAGCAGATAGGCGCCGAGCCGCCACACCCGGCCGATCGGCCGCATCCGGGCCGGCCTCGGGAACAGCCCGAGCGCCCGCGACGCCGGCACGTAGTCGGCGAGCGCCTCGTCGCGCGCGTTCCCCGCCCCGAGCTCCCGCGCGAGCGCCGACCACGTCATGCGCCCCACTCTGCCACGGAGCCGGGCGCCCACCCGGGCGCGTTCCGCGATCGAGGCGGCAGGATGGAACGCATGGAACAGCGACCCCTGGGCCGGACCGGCCGCGACGTCTCGATCATCGGCCTCGGCACCTGGCAGCTCGGCGCGGACTGGGGCGAGGTCTCGGAGGCCGACGCCTTCGCCGTGCTCGACGCCGCCGCGGAGTCGGGCGTCACGCTCTTCGACACCGCGGACGTCTACGGCGACGGCCGGAGCGAGTCGCTCATCGCCGCGTGGCAGGCGGCGAACCCCGGCTGGGGCGGCACCGTCATCACGAAGATGGGCCGCCGCGCCGAGCAGGTGCCCGAGAACTACCGCCTCGCGAACTTCCGCGCCTGGCTCGACCGCTCACGGCGCGACCTCCGCGTCGACACGATCCCCCTCGTCCAGCTGCACTGCCCGCCGACCGCCGTGTACGGCTCGGACGAGGTGTTCGACGCGCTCGACTCGCTCGTCGCCGACGGGACGATCGCCGCGTACGGCGTCTCGGTGGAGCGCGAGGAGGAGGCGCTCACCGCGATCGCCCGCCCCGGCGTCCAGAGCGTGCAGATCATCCTCAACGCGTTCCGTCTCAAGCCCCTCGACCGCGTGCTCCCCGCCGCGGGCGAGGCGCGGACCGCGATCATCGCCCGCGTCCCGCTCGCCTCCGGACTGCTCTCGGGCCGCTACACCGAGGCGACGACCTTCGCGGAGAACGATCACCGCACGTTCAACCGGCACGGCGCCGCCTTCGACCAGGGCGAGACCTTCTCCGGCGTCGAGTACGCCGACGGCGTCGCCGCCGCGCGAGAGTTCGCCGCCTTCGTGCCCGCGGGCGTCACCCCGGCCCAAGCCGCGATCCGCTGGATCGCCGACCAGCCGGGCGTCACGACGGTCATCCCCGGCGCCCGCTCCCCCGAGCAGGCCCGCGCGAACGCCTCGGCCGCTTCCGTGACGCTCCCGGCGGACTTCCACGCCCGCGTGGTGGAGCTCTACGACCGCCGCTTCCGCGCCGCCATCCACCCGCGCTACTGAGCGGCGCCGATGCCCGCGAGGCCGCGCGCTGCGGCAGCGCGAGCGGAATGAGCAGGCATCGGCACGGATCGAGCTAGGCGGTCCGCACCGCCGGCGCTTGGCTGGAAGCATGAGCAGCCCTGCCGTCCCCCGCCGGTGCGCACCGTGAGCCCGGAGTCGCCGCGATTCGGCTCCGTGGTGCTGACCGGGGCGACGAGCGGCATCGGCGAGGCGACCGCGCGGCGCCTGGCGGGGGTCTCCGGGGAGCTCGTGCTGCTCGGCCTCGAGCCGGCGGCCGAGGTCGAGTCCGTGCTCGACGGCATCCGTGCCGCCGGGCCGGCCCGGCTGCACTACCTCGCCGCCGACTTCACCTCGCTCGCCGAGGTGGCGCGGGTCGCCCGGGCGATCCGCGGGCTCGTCGGGCGGATCGACCTGCTCGTCAACGACGCCGGCGTCCCCGGCGCGCCGGAGCGGATCGTCACGCGCGACGGCTTCGAGCGCACGCTGCAGGTGAACGCGCTCGCGCCCGCCCTGCTCACCAGACTGCTCGTGCCGAGCCTCGCCCCCGGCGCGCGGATCGTGAACGTCGCCTCCTCCGCGCACCGCTTCGCCGCCTTCGACCTCGACGACCCAGATCTGCGGCACGGCTACGACCCGGTGACCGCCTACGCCCGCGCGAAGCTCGCCATGGTCGTCTGGTCCTCGCTGCTCGCGAAGGAGGAGCGGTCGACCTCCACCACCGTCGTCGCCCTCTGCCCCGGGCTGAACGACACCCCGCTGAGCGCGGCGATGATGGGCCGGATCGGCGGGCCGCCGAGCGAGGGCGCGGCGCGCGTCCTCCACGCGGCCGTCGCCGAGGTGCCGAGCGGCACCTACCTCGAGCATGACGAGGTCGTCGCGCCGAGCGCGGAGGCCCTCGACGCCGGCAACCGCCGCCGGCTGGCGGCGCTGTACCTGGAGCGCCTGCCGCGGTTCGCCTCGGCCTGAGCGCCGCCGGACCGCAGCCGGACCCGCAGTCCGAACGCAGGAAGGCCCCGCCCGATCCCGGACGGGGCCTTCCTGCGTGGACGGTCAGCCGAGCGTGCGGCGCAGCCAGTCGATGCGCGCGCGGCGCGCGGAGACGGACAGCGCCGCGCCCGGGACGAGCGCGTCGAAGCCGTGGAACCCGCCCGCCCAGACGTGCAGCTCCGCCTGCCCGCCCGCGGCCCAGATCCGGCTCGCGTAGTCGACGACCTCGTCGCGGAAGACCTCCGCGGTCCCCGCGTCGAGGAAGGCCGGCGGGAGGCCCGCGAGCTCGGCCGCGATCGCGGGCGAGACGTAGGGGGAGACCGCCGAGCGGTCGGCGCCGAGCACCGCGGACCAGGCGAAGGCGTTCGCCTCCCGCGACCAGACGGCCGGCGCGGCGAACTGCCGGGTCGAGACGGTCGCGTCGCGGTGGTCGAGCATCGGGCAGATCAGCACCTGCGCCGCCACCCGCACGCCGCGGTCGCGGGCCAGCAGCACCGTGCCGGCGGCGATCCCGCCGCCGGCGCTCGTGCCTGCGACGATGATGCGATCGGGGTCGACGCCCAGCTCGACGGCGTGCTCGACGAGCCAGCCGAGGCCGGCGAAGGCGTCCTCCACGAGGAGGGCGCCGGTCGCCTCGGGCGCGAGCCGGTAGTCGACGGTGACGACCACGAGGCCGAGCGCGTCGAGCCACTCGAGCGGGATGTCGAGCTGCGAGAAGCGGTCCCCCATGACCATGCCGCCGCCGTGCAGCCAGAGCACGGCACCGGCTGGCGCCGCGTCCGTGCCGCGCTCCGGGCTGATGACCGTGATGGGCAGCTCATGGCCGTCTCCGGTCCGGACCGAGGTCTCCCGGCGCTGGACGGCGCGGCCCGCCAGCAGCGGCTCGACCGGGGCGCTCGCGAAGGGGCGGAACGCGGGGAGCGTCTCGGCGCTCAGCGGCGGCAGCTGCGGCATCGCGCCGAGGAAGGCCGCGAGCTCCGGGTCGACGTCCGGGCGCGCGATCGTCGCCTCGGCGGTCATCAGAGGACCGCCTTCCCGCCGACGGGGGTGAGGTCGGTGTACTCGGGCTCCTTGGCGAGGAGGTCGGCGAAGCCGGCGACGATCGCCTGCGCCTCGGGGCCGGCGAAGATCCGGTGGTGGTCCTCCTCACTCGTCCAACCCTCGATGATGTGCGCGACATCCGGGTCCGAGGCGGAGCGGCTGAAGAGGTAGACGATGCAGTGCTCGCTCGTGGCCGGGTTGCCCTCGTCGAGCCCGCGGCGCAGCAGCGCGATGAGCTCGTCGCCGCGGCCCGGCTTGGCGGTCATGGTGGATGAGAATCCGTATCCGATGTTCATGCCATCCATCCAGCCAGCAGTCGAGCCGGCGCCCTAGGCGCTTTCGCGCGCGGTCTTGCCCGATCCTCTCGGAATCGGCGCGATGATCGACACGCATCGGCGCCGCGGTGCTTGAATGCCTGCATGCTCGACGAACTCCGCGGCCTCATCGATCGCCGCACCCGCAGCGGCCACACCGGATGGGGCGACTTCACGATCGCCCGCGCCGAGGAGCCCGGATCCCCGGAGGTCTCGCAGTCGGGGACCGTCTTCGCCATGATCGTGCAAGGCACGAAGCGTCTTGAGTTCGGCGGCCGCAGCTACGACTACGGCGCGGGCGAGTACCTCATCGCCTCGGTCGACCTCCCGGTGACCGGCGCCTTCACGGGCGCCACGCCGGCGCTCCCCGCCTTCGGCGCCGGGCTAGCGCTGCGTCCCGCCCTCATCGCCGAGATGCTCATGCTCCCAGCGGCGGCCGGGCTGCCCCGCGACAGCAAGGGCGGCGATCCCGGGCTGTCGGTCGGCCGCGTCTCGGCCGAGCTCGTCGACGCCGTCACCCGGATGGTGCGGCTCCTGGACCGCCCCCGCGACCTCGAGGTGCTCGGGCCGCTCATCGAGCGGGAGATCCTGTGGCGGCTCATCACCGGCGAGCACGGCGCCGTGATCCGGCAGCTCGGCCTCGCCGACAGCCGGCTGAGCCGCATCCGCAGCGCCGTGCACTGGATCCGGGAGCACTACGCGGAGCCGCTGCGCGTCGAGCAGCTCGCGCGGATGTCCGCGATGAGCGCCTCGGCGTTCCACCGCTCCTTCGCCGCGGTGACGACGACGAGCCCGCTGCAGTTCCAGAAGCAGATCCGGCTCCAGGAGGCCCGCGCGCGCCTGATCGTCGACCCGGGCGACGTCGCCGGCGCCGCCTACGCGGTCGGCTACGAGAGCCCCTCGCAGTTCAGCCGCGAGTACCGCCGTCAGTTCGGCCTGCCGCCCGGTCAGGACGCGGTGCGCGTGCGCGGCGCCGCGGCCTGACCGCTCAGAAGTCCCAGTCCTCGTCCTCGGTGTTGACGGCCTTGCCGATGACGTAGGAGGAGCCGGAGCCGGAGAAGAAGTCGTGGTTCTCGTCGGCGTTCGGGGAGAGCGCGGAGAGGATGGCGGGGTTCACGTCGGTGACGGTCTTGGGGAACATGGCCTCGTAGCCGAGGTTCATGAGCGCCTTGTTCGCGTTGTAGTGCAGGAACTTCTTGACGTCCTCGGTCAGCCCGACCTCGTCGTAGAGGTCCGCGGTGTACTGCACCTCGTTGTCGTAGAGCTCGTACAGCAGCGAGAAGGTGTAGTCCTTGATGTCGTCGCGGGTCGCCTGGTCGACGAGCTCGAGGCCCTTCTGGAACTTGTAGCCGATGTAGTACCCGTGGACGGCCTCGTCGCGGATGATGAGCCGGATGAGGTCGGCGGTGTTCGTCAGCTTGGCGCGCGAGGACCAGTGCATCGGGAGGTAGAACCCGCTGTAGAAGAGGAAGGACTCGAGCAGCGTCGAGGCGACCTTCCGCTTCAGCGGCTCGTCGCCGCGGTAGTACTCCATGACGATGGAGGCCTTCTTCTGCAGGTTCTCGTTCTCGATGGACCAGCGGAACGCGTCGTCGATCTCGGCCGTCGAGGCGAGCGTGGAGAAGATCGACGAGTACGACTTCGCGTGCACGGACTCCATGAACGCGATGTTCGTGTAGACCGCCTCCTCGTGCGGGGTCAGCGCGTCCGGGATGAGCGAGACGGCCCCGACGGTGCCCTGCACGGTGTCCAGGAGCGTGAGCCCGGTGAACACGCGCATCGTGAGCAGCTGCTCCTTCGGCGTGAGCGTCGCCCAGGACTGCACGTCGTTGGAGAGCGGCACCTTCTCGGGGAGCCAGAAGTTGCCGACGAGACGGTTCCACACCTCGAGGTCCTTGTCGTCCTCGATGCGGTTCCAGTTGATCGCCTGCACCTGGGTGAGGAGCTTGACGCCTTCAGTCATTTCCTTGAGTCCTTGCTTCGTGAGGGCGTTCGGTCGATCAGAGCATGCAGCTGACGCAGCCGTCGACCTCGGTGCCTTCGAGGGCCATCTGGCGGAGACGGATGTAGTAGATCGTCTTGATGCCCTTCTTCCACGCGTAGATCTGCGCGCGGTTGATGTCGCGCGTCGTCGCCGTGTCCTTGAAGAAGAGGGTGAGCGAGAGGCCCTGGTCGACGTGCTCGGTCGCCGCGGCGTAGACGTCGATGATCTTCTCGTAGCCGATCTCGTAGGCGTCCTCGTAGTACTCGAGGTTGTCGTTCGTCATGAACGGCGCCGGGTAGTAGACGCGCCCGAGCTTGCCCTCCTTGCGGATCTCGATCTTCGACGCGATCGGATGGATCGAGGACGTCGAGTTGTTGATGTACGAGATCGAGCCGGTCGGGGGGACGGCCTGCAGGTTCTGGTTGTAGATGCCGTCGCGCATGACGGCCTCCTTGAGCGCCGCCCAGTCCTCGCGCGTCGGCAGCTCGATGCCGGCCTTGGCGAAGAGCTCCTTCGCCTTCTCCGTCGTCGGCAGCCAGTCGCGCGTGACGTACTTGTCGAAGAACGAGCCGTCCGCGTACTTGGACCGCTCGAAGCCGTCGAAGGTCGTGCCG
>JAGIAU010000050.1:11394-11685 GCA_017744755.1 Microbacteriaceae bacterium | reverse complement strand
TCGCTCGTCGGCACCGTCTACGGCATGAACTTCACGAACATGCCGGAGCTGCACTGGGCCTTCGGCTACCCGTTCGCCCTCGGACTCATGGTGCTCTTCGCGGCGGCGCTCTATGTGGTCTTCAAGGCGAAGAAGTGGCTCTGAGCGCACGGCCGCATGGATTCCGTTAGGAGTATTCAGAATTCTGTGAACGCAGGCGTAGCATCGCCCGCGTGAACGCCGTCATCCGCACCACCGGACTCGCCAAGCGCTACGGCCGCACCCGCGCCCTCGACGGCCTCGACCTCGAGG
>JAGIAU010000050.1:0-11384 GCA_017744755.1 Microbacteriaceae bacterium | reverse complement strand
AGGCCGAACGGCGCCGGCAAGTCGACGACCATCCGCATCCTGCTCGGCCTCGCGCGGGCGACCGCCGGCGAGGCGCTCGTCTTCGGCGAGGACCCGTGGCGGCGCGCCGCCGAGCTGCACCGGCGGATCGCCTACGTCCCGGGCGATGTGAGCCTCTGGCCGAACCTCACCGGCGGCGAGGCGATCGACCTCATGGGCCGGCTCCGCGGCGGCACCGGCGACCGGGCGGCATATGCGGCACGGAGGGCGCGGCTCGTCGCGGCCTTCGAGCTCGACCCGCGGAAGAAGGGGCGCGCGTACTCGAAGGGCAACCGGCAGAAGGTCGCCCTCATCGCGGCGTTCGCCACGCCCGCCGATCTCTACATCTTCGACGAGCCGACGAGCGGCCTCGACCCGCTCATGGAGGTGCGCTTCGCGCGCGAGGTCGCGCGGGTCAAGGAGGAGGGGGCGACGGTGCTGCTCTCCAGCCACATCCTCTCCGAGGTCGAGCGGCTCTGCGACCGGGTCAGCATCGTGCGCGCCGGGCGCACCGTCGAGACCGGGACGCTCGCCGACCTCCGTCATCTCACCCGGACCTCGGTCGAGTTCGCCGCCGAGGGGGTCGATCCGGCGCGCGTCGCCGCGATCCCGGGCGCCGCCGACTTCGCGGTCGAGCAGGGGCGCGTGCGCTTCCTCATCGACAGCGACCGCGTCGCCGCCGCGCTGCCCGCCCTCGCGGCGCTCGACGTGCACGGGCTCACGGTCGCCCCGCCGTCGCTCGAGGAGCTGTTCCTCCGGCACTACGGCGACCTCGTGCCCGCATCGGATGCGGAGGGCGCGACCGGCCGGGGGGCCGCATGAGCGCGTTCTCCGCCCTCTGGTGGCATGCGATCCGCCGGGATCGCGTGACCCTGCCGCTGTGGATCCTCGGCACGGCGGCGCTCGGCGCGTTCGCCGTCGCCGCGAGCGAGGACACGTACGGGGACGAGGCCGAGCGGGAGCAGGTGCTCTCGCTCGCGATCGCCTCGCGCGCGATCCTCGTCTTCCGTGGGACGCCGAACGGCGCGGAGTTCGCGCCCTTCGTGTTCTTCCTCATCTTCACCTCGCTCGCGGTGATGGCCGGCCTCATGAGCACCTTCCTCGCGGTGCGGCACACCCGGGCCGACGAGGAGCGCGGCCGGGCCGAGCTGCTCGGCGCGACGCGCGCAGGGCGTGTGCTTCCCGCGGCCGTCGCCCTCGTGCACGGCCTCGTGGCGAACGTCCTGCTCGGCGCCCTCACCGCGCTCGGCCTCCTCGCGAGCGGTCTGCCGGCCGACGGCTCGCTCGTCGCCGGCCTCGCGCTCGCGGCGGTCGGCGTCGCGTTCCTCGGGATCGGGCTCGCCGCCGCGGAGCTCGTCGCCACCTCGCGCGGGGCGAACACGATCGGCGTCGTCGCCGTGCTCGCCGCCTATGTGCTGCGCGGCATCGGCGACGCGGCCGGCACCCCGTCCGAGGATCTGCAGCACCTCGCCCCGGCCTGGCCGAGCTTCCTCTCGCCGATCGGCTATGGGCAGTTCACGGGCGCGTACGCGCAGAACGATCTCCGCCCGCTCCTCGTCCCCGTCGCCTTCGCGGCGCTGCTCGTGGCGGGCGCGTTCGTCGTCCGCGCGTTCCGCGACCAGGGCGCGAGCCTGCTGCCGGACCGGCAGGGCCGGGCGACCGCCGGTCCCGTGCTGTCGAGCTCCCTCGGCCTCGTCTGGCGGCTCTCCGTCTCCACCCTCGTGGCATGGTCGGCCGGTGCGCTGCTCACCGGGCTGCTCGCGAGCTCGCTCACCGCGCTCATCGACCAGCTCACGGGGACCGAGGGCGTGCCCGCCGTGCTCGAGGCGCTGCGCTCCGCGCTCGGCGGGACCGCGACGATCGAGCAGGCCTTCGTCGCCGTGTTCTTCAGCATCGGCGGCATCCTCGCCTCCTGCTGCGCCGTGCAGATCGGGATCCGGGCACGGCAGGAGGAGTCGCGCGGCACCGCGGAGACCGTCCTCGCGACCCCCGTCGGCCGGGTCCGCTGGCTCGCGGAGTACTGGCTCGTCGGCGCGATCGTCATCGTCGTCGTGCTCGGCGCGGCCCTGCTCGGCGGCCTGCTCGGCGCCGCGCGCTCGGCGGACGCCGCCGCGCTCATGCCCGTCGTCGTCCAGGCCGCGGTCGCGCAGCTCCCGGCCGCGCTCGTGTTCCTCGGGGTGGCGCTGCTGCTCGTCGCGTGGCTCCCGGTCGCGGCCGTCGGACTGAGCTGGGGGCTCGTCGGCGTGCTGTCGGTGCTCGGCGTCTTCGGCCCGCTGCTGCAGGCGCCGGAGTGGGTCACGGGCCTCTCGCCGTTCACCCACACGCCGGTCGCGGCGGGCGCGGACACCGACTGGTCGGGCGGCTTCTGGCTGCTCGGGATCGCCCTCGTCGCCGGCGTGCTCGCCGTCGCGTCGATGCGCCGCCGCGAGCTCGCGCCGGGGGACTGAGGCGGCACCGGGCGCGCACGGCGCTCGCGGGCTGGGAGGATGGGCGCATGACCGAGGAGAGCCCGGAGCTGCGCGCCGCGATCGAGCAGTGCGCCGCGGTCCTCATCGGCGCCGGCTTCCCCGGGATGCCGGGCCGGGCGCTCGTGTACCTGCTCGCCGCGGACGATGACGGCCTCACCGCCGCCGAGCTCGGCGAACGCCTCGGCGCGAGCCCGGCGGGCGTCTCCGGCGCCGTCCGCTACCTCGAGACGGTCGGCGTCGTCACGCGGCGTGCGCAGGCCGGCAGCCGCCGCATGCGCTGGGCGGTCATGAACGACTCCTGGTACACCGTGCTCGCCGGCCAGGGCCCGCTGTACGCGCGCGTCGGCGAGGCGGCGGAGCGGATCGCGGGCGCGTTCTCCGACCGGCACGCCCCGGGTGCGCGCCGGGCCGCGGAGCTCGCGGGATTCTTCCGCTTCCTGCAGCGGCGGATGCCCGACCTGCTGGAGGAGTGGGCCGCGACGCGCTGAGGCGCCGGCACCCCGGGGTGCCGACGTCCCGTCGCGTGCGTCCGCGCGGTCGCGGCTCAGGCGCCGAGCACGCCCCGCAGCCAGGCCGTGCGGCGCGCGCCGATGACGGCCGCGAGCGGGTGGTCCGCCGCGAAGCCCTCGAAGGCGTGCCAGATGCCCGGGGTGATGTGCAGCTCGCAGGAGACGCCGGCCGCCCAGAGCCGGGACGCGTAGGCGACGTCCTCGTCGCGGAACAGCTCCGCCTCGCCCGCGTCGATGAACGTCTGGGGCAGCCCCGACAGGTCGGTCGCCCGGGCAGGCGCCGCGTAGGCCGGCACCGCGTCCGTGCCCGGCGCGATGCCGCCGAGGAAGGCGGCCCAAGCGTTGTCGTTCGAGCCGCCGGACCAGAGGCCGACCTCGCGGTACACCTGCTGCGAGTGCGAGGACTGCGTGTCGTCGAGCATCGGGTACTCGAGCAGCTGCCCCTTGATCGCCGGGCCTTTGCGGTCGCGCGCGAGCAGGGCGACCGCGGCGGCGAGGTTGCCGCCGGCGCTCGCACCCGCGACGACGATGTTCGCCGGGTCGACGCCGAGCTCGGCCGCGTGCTCGGCGAACCAGACGAAGCCCGCGTACGAGTCCTCCGTCTGCACCGGGTAGGCGTGCTCCGGTGCCAGGCGGTACTCGACGGAGACGACGACCGCCTGGAACTCGTGCACCCACTCCGCATACGCCTGCGCGCCCAGGAAGCGGTCGCCGATGAGCATGCCGCCGCCGTGGATCCAGTAGATGCCCGCGCCGGACTTCACGCCGTCCGCCGGCTCGAAGATCGACAGCGTGATCTCGGCGCCCTCGTAGCCGGGCACCTGGACCTCGCGGTGCGCGACGTCGGGGTAGAGGCCGAGGGCGAGCTCGAGGTTCGACGGCACGCCCGGGATGGGCTCGCGCATGGCCGGCGCCATGTCGGCGGTGATGACGAGCGGCATGAACTCGTGCACGGCGTCGATGATCGTCGCGGCGTCGGGGGAGAAGGGCGGCTGCGGGCTGGACATACTCTGCTGTCTCCGAATCCGGACCGCACCGTTGCGGACCTCCTTTGCATGCTAATCCGACGATCGGACGGGTGGGACGGCTGCGCGGCCTCTCAGCCGGCGCGGGCGAAGGGCTGTGCGGGCCGGGTCGTGTGAACCGCGCCGCTGGGGGAACGCCAGGTGATGGCGCCGTCGGGGGTCTGGACGGGTGCCCAGGCGGTCTGGTGCTTGAGGGTGTGGTGCCGTCGGCAGAGATGGGCGAGGTTGTCGGCGCGGGTCTCGCCGCCGTGCTGCCAGTCGATCGTGTGGTCCACGTCGCAGCCTTTGGCGAGGCGGCCGCAGCCGGGGAAGCGGCAGGTCTCGTCGCGCAGCCGCAGCCACATGCGCAGCTCGGTCGAGACCGCGTAGCGCTCGCGGCTGAGGTCCAGGCGGGCACCGGTGTGCGGGTCGGTGAGGATCCGGTACAGGCTCGGCGTGTTCGCCACCAGCTGCCGGGCGGTGTCCGGGTCGATCGGGACCACGCCGTCCAGCAGCGCCGCCTCCTCGGTGTCCTGGCCGAGCAGGGCGGCGACCGGAACGGTCACCGCGACCGTCGGGCGGACGCCGGCGAAGCGGCCCAGATCGAAGCCGCGCGCGACCCGGCGCTCCTGCCGCTCCTCGGGCGTCGCCCCGGGGAGCGCGCCGTCGTGCAGGAAGTCGCCGGCGATGAAATCGACCAGCAGATCGGCGCGGCGCTGCATCTGCGTGCGCGGGTCGGTCACGCCGGCTTCGGCGTCGAAGTCGGCGGCGGCGCGGGCCACGTCGACCAGGCGGTGATGGAGGGCGTGCGCCTCCGGGGAGGGCAGGTAGGCGTGCAGCCACGACATGCCGTCCTCGACGTCCTCGATGCTCACCCGTCGCTCCGTCCGCGCGCTCGCGTGCCGCTGCACCATCGGGAGGAGGTGGAACCGCTCCCGCAGCGCGATCAGCCGGGTCCGCAGCCGGGCCGGCGGCGCACTCTGCGCGATCGGGACCGCGGCGTCGGCGAACTCGGCCACGCGCCGGACGATCTGCTCGTCCGTCCAGGGCCGCGCGGTCAGCGCCCGCTCGGCCTCCCCGCGCTCGGCCAGCAGCGACTGCTCCAGCCGTTGGCACTGCTCGACCACGTCCCGCGACGCCCTGCCGCTGATGCGGCCATCCCGGACCGCCCCGAGCACGCCCGGCACGCGATGCACCAGTACGTTCGCCTCCGCGCGCAGCCGGTCGGCGGCGTATTCCGTCGTGCGCAGTGCGAGCGCGAGCTCGGCGATCAGCGAGCGGATCGCGAACTCCCGTGCCTGGCTGCCGGTCGAGCCGCCCGCCACCTCGACCGCCTCGACCATCGGCCCGAGCGCCGCGATCAGCATGGCCTCCTCGGTCTGCAGGACCTCGATCCGTCGGCGCTGCGCCGCCACCGCGTCGAGGCCCGCGCGCAGCGCGTCCTCGGCGGCCGTCAGCGCGACGAGATCGACCGTCGGGCGGAGTGCGGTGAGCGGGTTCATGCGTCCATCCAACGCCGCACCACCGACATCGAGCCCGGGAAACGGGCCCTGACCAGCAAGAACTGTGGAGAACGCCTGGGCTGCGCGGCCTGTGGAGGCGTCAGATCCGCCGACGTCGCATCCGCGCCGTCGCCCTGGCCGCGCCGCCCCCGCGCGCCGCGGGCGTTCCTCGATAGTGTCGAGCCGACAGCGAGGGGGAAGCATGTCCGACTTCAAGGCGCCCGGTGCGCTGCCCGCGGCCGACTGGTACCCGGACCCGGGCGGGTCCGGGCAGCTGCGGTTCTGGGACGGCGGGGCGTGGACGGCGCATCTGCGGCCGACGCAGGCCTTCGCGGCCGCGCCGTCCGGATACGGCGCCCAGCCGGGCCACCCGCCCTACCAGCCGGGCTATGCCGCCTATCCGCCGGCCTATCCGGCCTATGGCCCGGCGCCCGTACCCGTCACCAACGGTATGGCGGTCGCCTCGTTCGTTCTGTCGCTCGTCGGGCTCGTCGTCGCCTTCGTCGGCCCGCTGCTGGCGATCATCTTCGGGCACGTGGCGCTGAGCCAGATCAAGGCGAAGGGGGAGGGCGGTCGCGGCCTCGCGATCGCCGGGCTCGTCATCGGCTACATCGGGTTCGTCTGCATCGGATTCGTCGTCCTCGCGGCCATCGCCATCCCGGTCTATCTGTCGACCGTCGAGAACACGAAGAGCCAGGGCGCCCAGCAGCTCGTGTCGACGGCCGTCACCGAGATCGCGGCCTATTCGGCGCAGCACAGCGGCGCCTACCCGGAGGAGCTGAGTCAGCTCGACCCGCCGATCGTCTCGGGCGCCGACGGCTTCACCGTCGAATACTGGAGCACCGGGGACACCTACTGCATCCACGCCTGGTACGGCGGTCCCGGCGATCGCGACCGGGTGAACACCCGCCCCTGGGCCGCCAGCGATCAGACGATGCGGCCGGTCGAGGGGCTCTGCGTCTAGCGCCGAACAGCCCTGCCGGGAACATCCCGCCGACGCACCGCATCGGACTCGCAGAGGGGATGACGGGAATCGAACCCGCGTAGCCAGTTTGGAAGACTGGGGCTCTGCCATTGAGCTACATCCCCGCGGTAAGCCATTCTAGGCGGCACACGAGGGGATGCTCATGGGAAAGCCCGCACTGCGCGACCGCTGGCGCTACTGGTTCGACGGGTGGATGTCGCGCGGCACCGGCGCGATCATGCTGCTCCTCGCGATCGCGACGGTCGTGTTCGTCGCGGTGCTCGGCGGGATCGCCTGGCTCGTGCTGAAGTTCGTGGCGCCGGAGCCCGAGGCCCCCGAGCCCGGCGAGGCGCCGTGGGACTACTTCTGGAACGCGCTGATGCGTACGCTCGACCCCGGCACCATGGGCGCCGACCAGGGCTGGTGGTGGCGCATCCTCATGCTGCTCGTCACGATCGGCGGGCTCGTCATCGTGGCGAGCCTCATCGGCATCGTCTCGGGCGCGTTCGACGCGAAGGTCGAGGAGCTGCGGAAGGGGCGCTCGCGCGTCCTGGAGAAGGACCACACGCTCGTCCTCGGCTGGAACAACAAGATCTTCACGATCGTCCGCGAGCTCGCGATCGCCAACGAGTCGCGCGGCCGCACCGCCATCGTCATCCTCGCCGACAAGGACAAGATCGAGATGGAGGAGGCGATCGCCGCCGATGCGGCGCGACTGTGGAAGACGCGGATCGTGTGCCGCACGGGCGATCCGAAGTCGGCGCGCGACATCGCGCTCGCGAGCCCGCAGACCTCGCGCAGCATCATCCTGCTCGCCCCCGACGGCGCCGAGGACCCGGATGCCGACGTCATCAAGTCGGCGCTCGCGGTGATGAACGACCCCGGGCGGCGCCCCGGGAAGTACCACATCGTCGGCGAGCTGCGGGACGAGTCGAGTCTCGAGATCGCCAAGCTCGTCGGGAAGGACGAGACGGACTGGATCCTCGGCACCGACCTCATCGGCCGCATCACCGTGCAGACCTGCCGGCAGTCCGGCCTCTCCGTCGTGTACCAGAGCCTGCTCGCCTTCGAGGGCGACGAGTTCTACTTCAGCGAGCAGCCCGCCCTCGTGGGGAAGACCTACTTCGAGGCGCAGCTCGCGTTCGCCGACTCCACCGTGGCCGGCGTCGCGTACGGCGACCGCATCACAGTGAACCCGCCGCCGGACACGGTCATCAAGCCCGGCGACGAGCTGCTCGTCATCGCGGGGGACGACAGCACCATCCGGATCGCGGCGCCGGGCACGCCGGACGCGACGCAGGTGGCGACGACAGAACGCACGGCGGGTGCGCCCGAGCACACGCTCTTCCTCGGCGCGAACCACAACCTGACCGTCATGCTCCGCGAGCTGGACGAATACGTCGCGCCCGGCTCGACCGCCCGCATCGTCACGACCGGAGAGCTTCCGGAGCTCCCGCCGCTCAAGCGGTTATCGGTCTCGCGCGTCGACGCGGACCCGACACGGCGCGCCGTCCTGTCCGAGCTGAACGTGCACGAGACCGATCACATCATCGTGCTCGCCGAGACCGACCGCGTCGCGCCCGAGCAGGCCGACAACCGCACGCTCGTGACGCTGCTCCAGCTCCGCGACCTCGCGCTGCAGCACGGCGCCGACCTGAACGTCGTCAGCGAGATGCTCGACGACGCGAATCGCGAGCTCGCCGAGGTGACGGAGGCCGACGACTTCATCGTCAGTGACAAGCTCGTCGCCCTCGCGCTCGCGCAGGCCTCGGAGGACCGGCGGATCAAGGACCTCTACGACGAGCTGTTCGAGTCGGAGGGCAGCGAGATCTACCTGCGGCCCGTGTCCGAGTACCTGCTCCCCGGCGCGACGGTCGACTTCTACACGGTGCTCGAGTCGGCGCGCCGCCGCGGCGAGACGGCGATCGGCTACCGCCGCGCCGCCGACGCCCACAACTCGGGCGCGAACTACGGCGTCCGGGTGAACCCGCGGAAGAGCGACCCGGTCCGTTTCGACCCGGGCGACAGCATCATCGTCCTCGCGGAGGACTGAGCGGCGACTCCTAGACTGGGCTGTCGCCGGGGCGTAGCTCAGCTTGGTAGAGCGCCCGCTTTGGGAGCGGGAGGCCGCAGGTTCAAATCCTGTCGCCCCGACGGGGCCCGACGGCGGGCGGAACGCACGAAGGGGACGTGATGGCGGACGGCATCGAGGTCGCGAAGGTCGGGGACATCGCCGACGGCGAGGGGCTCAAGGTGTCCCGGATCAGGACGGGGACGCTCGACGACATCGCCGTGTTCAACGACGGCGGGGCGTTCTTCGCCCTCGACGACACCTGCAGCCACGAGGAGGCCTCGCTGTCGCAGGGCTGGGTCGAGGACGGCACCGTGGAGTGCCCGCTGCATGCGGCCTGCTTCTCGCTGAAGGACGGCGCCGTGCTGAGCCTGCCGGCGACGAAGGGCGTCGCCGCGCATCGCGTCGAGATCGTCGGCGACGCGATCGTCGTGCACCCGGCCGCGGACCGGCTCGCGTGAGCCTCGCGCCCGGGGGCCGTGTCGTCGTCATCGGCGGCGGTCTCGCCGGGGTGAGCCTCGCGGAGGCGCTGCGCGCCGGGGGCCATGGCGGGCCGATCGCGATCGTGGACCGCGAGCCCGCGTTCACCGACCGTCCGCCGCTCTCGAAGGCGGCCTTCGTCGACGACGCGCCGATCGAGGAGCTCGCGCTGCTGACGCCGGACCGGATCGCCGAGCTCGGCATCGACGCCAGGCACGGCCGGAACGCCGTGGCGCTCGACGCCGCGGCGCGGACGGTCGAGCTCGACGACGGCACGGTGCTGCCGGCCGACGCGATCGTGCTCGCGACGGGCGGCCGGGCCCGCCGGCTCGCGTTCCCGGGCGGCGACTCGCCGCTCGTGCACACGCTCCGGACCTATGCGGACGCCAGGGCGATCCGTGCCGCCGCGGCACCGGGCGCGCGCATCCTCGTCGTCGGCGCGGGGCTCATCGGCGCCGAGCTCGCCTCATCGCTGCGGGCCGTCGGCGCGGACGTCGTCCTCGTCGATCCGCACCCGGTCCCGCTCGTCCCTGCGGTCGGCGGCCGCATCGCCGGGATCCTGCACGCCATGCACGCCGCCCATGGCGTCGACGTCCGCGTGGGCGGCATCGCGGCGCTGGAGGACGGCGAACACGCCGGGCAGGCGGATGCCCCGTCGCGCCCCCTCGCATCCCGGCCCGGGTCCGCGGACGGGGCCAGGACGCCGGGACAGGAGGATGAGCGCCCTCCGCTGCGGTCCCCGGGTTCCGCTCCCGTCCCGGCGCCCGGCCGGCGTGCGACGGCGGTGCTGAACGACGGCGGCCGCATCGAGGTGGACGCCGTCGTGCTCGGCGTCGGCATCCTCCCCGGCACAGAGCTCGCCGAGGCCGCCGGGCTCGAGGTCGACGACGGCATCGTCGTCGACGCGCGGTTCCGGACGTCCGTGGCGGGCGTGTACGCGATCGGCGACGTCGCCCGGCCGCGCGCCGTGGACGGCTCGCTGCCGCGTCGCGACGAGCACTGGGAGGCGGCCCGGCTCGACGGCGAGGCGCTCGCCGCGATCCTGCTCGGTCAGGAGCCTGCCCCGCGCGGCGCCGGCTGGTGGTGGTCGGACCGCTACGGCGTGCACGTCGAGGGCGTCGGCCGGATGGACGGCGACGGCGAGATCGTCCTGCGCGAGCCTGTCGACGCCGGCGGGGGATACCCCGTCGCGTTCCTCCTCGCCGGCGGCCGGCTCGCCGGCGCCGTCTCCATCGACGAGCCGAATGCCGTGCGCGCCGCCCGTCGCCTCATCGACCAGGGCGTCCCGGTCACCGCGACGCTGCTCGCCGATCCCTCGTCGAGCCTCCGCGACCTGCTGCGCGCGGCGCGCTGAGCACCTGCCTCGCTTGCGAGCCGTCCGTCCGAGGCTCCCGGGCGATGCCGGTAGGATGGTCCGCCGTGACTACCACCGTCGAGAAGCTCAGCCCGACCCGCGTCAAGCTCGTCATCACCGTGACGCCTGAGGAGCTCAAGCCCTCGATCAAGCACGCGTACGAGCACATCGCCGAGCAGGTGAGCATCCCCGGCTTCCGCAAGGGCAAGGTGCCGCCGCCCATCATCGACCAGCGCGTCGGTCGCGCCGAGGTGCTCCAGCACGCGGTGTCCGAGGGCCTCGACCGCTTCTACCGCGACGCGGTCCGCGAGGAGAAGGTCCGCGTCGTCGGTCGCCCGCAGGCCGACGTCGCCCGGCTCCCCGACGTCAAGGACTGGTCCGGCGACCTCGTCCTCGAGGTCGAGGTCGACGTCCGCCCCGACTTCAAGCTCCCGAAGTACGACGGCCTCAAGCTCGAGGTCGAGGAGGCCAAGGTCTCCGACGAGGACGTCGAGCAGGAGCTCGAGTCGCTGCGCACCCGCTTCGGCACGCTCGTCACGGTCGACCGGCCGGCCGCGAAGGGCGACTTCGTCACCCTCGACCTGACCGCCACCATCGACGGCGCCGAGGTCGACTCCGCCTCCAACCTCTCCTACGAGGTCGGCTCCGGCGAGCTCCTCGAGGGGATGGACGACGCGGTCGAGTCGCTCACCGCCGGCGAGTCCACCACCTTCGAGTCGGCGCTGCTCGGCGGCGACCACGAGGGCGAGACCGCGCTCATCGCCGTGACCGTCGGCGCCGTCAAGGTCCGCGAGCTCCCCGAGCTCGACGACGACTTCGCGCAGCTCGCCTCGCAGTTCGACACCGTCGCGGAGCTCAAGGCGGACCTCCAGGAGCAGGCCGCCAAGGGCAAGGCCTTCCAGCAGGGCGCCCAGGCGCGCGACGCCATCGTGCCGGCGCTCCTCGAGAAGGTCGAGATCGAGGTCCCGCAGGGCATCATCGACGACGAGGTGCACCGGCACCTCGAGTCGGAGG
>JAGIAU010000004.1:6400-25389 GCA_017744755.1 Microbacteriaceae bacterium | reverse complement strand
AGCCGCGGGGATCGGGATCCCGTTGACCGCGGTCGCGCGGGAGCTCTACGCCGAGGCGGTCGCCGCCGGGGACGGCGGGATCGACATGGTCGGCGTCATCCGGGCCATCGCGGCCCGGGACCGCCGGCCGTAGGCTCCGCCGGGCGAACGCGAACGGCCGGACCCCGAAGGGTCCGGCCGCCGCTGAGGTCGCGAGGACCCGTCACTCCGCCCCGCTCAGCCGGTCGGCGACGTCCGGGCACAGCTCCTGCAGCCCCGCGCCGGCGGCGCCGGACAGGATCGGGTCGGCGAGGAGCGTCTGGAGCTCGCCGAGGATGCTGATGTAGCTCATCGGGTCGTCGGGATTGATCTTGCCGGCCATCGCGCAGAGCTTGTTCCCCATGTCGAGGAGCTGGCCGTCGGAGTAGCTCTGCCCCGCCGCCGACGCCGCCTCCCTGGCGGTCGAGAGGAACGCCTGCTGCTGCGCGTTCGATGCGCCGCCGCCCTGGAACCAGTTCGTCGAGAGCCCGATGACGAGCACGACGATCGCTGCGATCACCACGACGGCGCCGACGATGATGCCGACGAGCGCGCCCGTCGACAGGCCCTTGCCCGGCGCCTTCGGCGCGGCCTGGGCCGGCTGATAGGCGGGGTAGGCCGGGTACGCGCCGGGGGCGGCCGGCGCGGCCTCGGCGGGGACGGCCGGATCGGCCGGGACCGCCGGGTCGACGACCGCGACGGGCGCGGCCGGCGCAGCCGCGGGAAGGGGGCGGAACTGGTCGGTCCACTGCGTCCCGTCCCAGTAGCGCTCCTGACCGGCGGTGACGCCGTCCTCATACCAGCCGGCGGGAGTGCCGCCGGTGCTCGCGTCGCTCATCGCGTTCCTTTCGTCGAGTGCAGGACCACCCTGCCCGACGGACGCGGCGTGGGCAAGCACCGCCGCTAGCATGGCGGGATGGCCGGACTCCCCGCAGACGTCGTCGACGAGGTCGTCACGACGATGAACCGCGACTACGCGAGCGCGAACCTCGCGATCGTGCGCGTCAACCACGCGGCGAACGCGGTGTCCGCGAGGATGACCGGCCTCGACAGCCGACAGGGCGTGTGGGAGGCCGCCTACTCGGACGGCTCGACGCGCCTCGTCGAGATCCCGTGGGGCGCCGAGGTCGCGACGACCGCCGAGGCGACGAAGGTCATCGTCGGCATGGCGAAGGCCGCGCGAGAGAGGATCGCGACCTTCGACCCGGCGGTGACCGCCGCGCGCTACCTGCCGGAGCCGCCGCCGGAGGGTGTCATCGCGGCGCACGGGGTCGGCTGGAGCGGACCCTCGCCGCACTGAGGCCGCTCGTCCCGGGGGTCCGGCACGGCCTGGCGGCCTGCTCGACCTGCGGAGGGAGACCGGTCCGACCCGCGAAGGAGCGTGCTACCGCCCCATGAAGCGGCGGACGTCGGGATCCGCGATGACGTCGCGCCGGCGCAGCGGCCGCGAGAGGTGCAGACCGTCGAGCGTGCGCAGCCGGGACAGCGCGACATACGTCTGCCCGGGCGCGAACGCCCCGCTCCCGAGGTCGATCCGCGCGCGATCGTAGGTCTGGCCCTGCGACTTGTGGATCGTGACGGCCCAGGCGAGCCGCAGCGGCAGCTGCGTGAACTCCGCGACGACGTCCTTCTTCAGCTGCTTCGTGACGGGGTCGTACTCGTACCGGAACCGCTCCCACGTCGTCGGCCCGACCTCGTGGTCGACGCCCTCGACCTCGACCGTGACGGAGCCCTCGCCGAAGCCGACGACGATGCCGGTCGTGCCGTTGACCCAGCGGGCGTCGCCGGAGACGTCGTTGCGGAGGAACATGACCCGCGCGCCCGGCTTGAGCTCCAGCGTCTCCTCGGCGGGGAACGCGCCGCGGCCGAACTCCCCCTCGATCTCCGCGATGCTCGTGCGCACGTCGCCGCGGAGCCCTGCGAGCCCGCGCGCGTTGATCGCCGCGACGGTCGCGTTCGTCGTCGCGAGCGTGATCGCGTCCTCGCCCGGGGGCACGGGGCGGGCGCCGTAGCCGTTCAGCACGTCGGCCATCTCCTGCGTGACCTCGTCGAAGCGCACCGCGTTCAGGATCCGGGTGAATTCGGGGTCGCGCTGCCGGTGGATCTCCTCGAGCTGGTGCACCGCGAGCGGCGCGTCCTGCCAGACGTGCGCATCGAAGAACCACGGCGAGCGGTACCGGTCCCGGAAGTAGGCGCGCTCGTGCGGATCGTTCGGCGGCACCGGGGCGAGCTGGTACGGGTCGCCGAAGAGGACGATCTGCACGCCGCCGAACGGCTCCTGCCGGCGGTTGCGCGCCTCCCGGAGCGTCCGGTCGATCGCGTCCATGAGGTCCGCGTTCACCATCGAGACCTCGTCGACGACGAGCGTCTCGATCGAGCGGAGCAGCTCGCGCAGCTCCGCGGGATGCGGCAGCGGCTGGTCGGCGATGACGCCGATCGGCAGGCGCAGGAGGGAGTGGATGGTCTGGCCGCCGACGTTCAGCGCGGCGACGCCCGTCGGCGCGGCGACGGCGAGCCGCTTGCTCGAGCGGGCGGCGAGGTGGGCGAGCAGCGTCGACTTGCCGGTGCCGGCGCGGCCCGTGACGAACACATGCTCCATCGAGAGCTCGATCGCGTCGAAGATCGCGGCCTGCTCGGCGGTCAGGTCGGGCGCGTCGAGCACCCGGCCAGGCTATCCGCCGGAGCGCGAAACCTAGAATGAGCGGGTGCGCGCGATCTGGGTCAGGCTCGCGATCGCGGGCGGCGTGCTCGTGGTCGGCTTCGTCGCCGCCGTCGCCATCCTGAACCAGACGGTCTACACCCCGGCGCAGTTCGTCCGGGGCTACCTCGACGCGCTGCAGCGGCACGATGTCGCCACGGCGCTCGCCCTCGCCGGTCCCTCCCCCGCGAGCAGCGCGCGCGACGACCTGCTGAACGAGGAGATCCTCGGTCAGTTCGACATCGTCGAGGTGACCGAGAGCGGCGACGAGGACGGCGTGCACACCGTCGCGGTCGACTACGAGAGCGCCGGACGCACGGGCAGGACCAGCTTCCAGGTCGAGCAGGGAGGCGCCGTCCTCGGCATGTTCCCCACCTGGCGCTTCGCGTCCTCGCCGCTCGCCGAGCTGGACCTCACCGTCGAGCACGCGCGCGACTTCACGGCGAACGGCATCCGCTTCGTCGCGCCGGTGCAGGACGTGCCGAGCACCTACCTCGCGTTCACGCCCGGAGTCCTGACGCTCGGCCACGACTCCGCCTTCCAGCACGCCGCGCCGCAGACGATCGTGCTCGGGACGCCGCGCACCGAGCGGACCGTGTCGATCGACGCCCAGGCGAACGAGGCGTTCGTCGCCCAGGTCGACAAGCAGGTGCACGCCTACCTCGACGAATGCGCGAAGCAGCCGCGGCTCTTCCCCACCGGCTGCCCGTTCGGCCACTCGATCAGCGACCCCCGCCTGGCCTCCGACCCCGCCTGGTCGATCCCGGTCTACCCCGCCGTCACGGTGCAGCCGACCACGACGCCGGGCGAGTGGACGGTGCCGGTCGCACCGGGCGTCGCGCGGCTGCAGGTCGACATCGTCGACACCTACGACGGCAGCGTCTACGCCTTCGACACGACGGTCGACTTCTCGCTCGGCTTCGTCGTCACCTTCGTCGGCGCGACCGAGGTCGTCCTGACCCCCGTCCTCGGCTGAGCGTTCTCGATCCGTTTTCAGGGACGGCCGGGGGGATGGGCGCGTATTGCGCTCATCCCCCCGGCCGTCCCTGAATCAGGACCGTTCGTCGTCATCGCGGCGGGCGGCTCGGGCGAGCATGGCGTTGTAGGCCTCGAGGTCGGCGTCGCCGTCGCGGTCCGCCTTCCGGTCGAGGCGACGCTGCTCGCGCGTGTCGCTGCGCGACCACTGCACCGCGACGGCGATCGCGAGCGCGAGCGTCGGGATCTCGCCGACGGACCAGGCGATCCCGCCGGCGCGCTGCTGGTCCTCCAGCGCCGTGGAACCGGTGTCCCAGCCCATCGCACCGAACCAGTCCGCGAGCAGCAGCCCCGTGCTCGACATGATCGCCAGCCCGAAGAACGCGTGCACCGCCATCGTCGCGAGCAGGATGATGAGCCGCACCGGGTAGGGCGGCCGGACGGGGCCCGGGTCGACGCCGACGAGCGCCTGGACGAAGAGGTATCCGGTCGCGAGGAAGTGCACGACCATCCACTCATGGCCGATGTGCGTCGTCGACGCCCAGCGGAAGAGCGGCGTGTAGTAGAACACCCAGAGGCTGAGGACGAAGAGCGCCGCGGCGACGTACGGGTTCGCGAGGAGGCGGCCGTACCAGGAGTGCACGGCCGCGAGGATCCACTCCCGCGCACCGCGGCTGCCGTCCTTGCGCGGCGCGATCGCGCGCAGCGCCAGCCTGATCGGCGCACCCGGCACGAGGAGCACCGGGGCGAGCATGCCGAGGACCATGTGGACGAGCATGTGCGCGCTGAACAGCCGGTCGACGTAGGCGCCGATGCCGCCGTTCGTCGCCCACAGCAGGACGACGAGTCCGGCGAGCCAGCTCACGGTGCGGAGCACCGGCCAGCGGTCGCCGCGGCGCGCGAGACGGATGACGCCGGCGAGATAGAACGCGCCGAGGGCGAGGATGAGGGCGAGCCACAGCGGGTCGAGCGAGACGCCCCGGAAGTACTCCCCGTGGATCGGGTCCGGTGGCAGCGGCGCGCCCGTGAGCAGCTCCGAGGGGGTGGAGCCGGCGAGCTCCGGATCGACCGGCGGGGCGCTCGAGGCGAGCGCGGCGCCCATGCCGCTCGCGACGCCCATGAGCGCGAGCTCCCCGACGACGATGCCCCAGAACGCGCTCCGCTTCGGGAGGCGGCGGATCGCCCACATCCGGTGCAGCGCGCCGACGGCGCCGAGCGCGAGGAGCGCGACGGCCTTCACGATGAGCAGCGCGCCGTACTCGGTCGCGAGACCCGGGACGAGCCCGTCCCAGCCGCCGATGCGGACGTAGGCGCTCACGATGCCGGAGCCGGCGACCACGAGGAAGCCGACGAGGGCGATCGAGGAGTAGCGGGAGGCGAGCGTTCGCGCGTCCGGATCCTGCGAGACGCCCTTCGACCTGCTTCGCTCGCCCAGGGAGCCAGGACGCGCCGCGAGCACCAGACCGCCCAGCCCGCCGAGCCAGGCCGCCGCGAACGCGACATGCAGGAACAGCCCGCCCCATGCGACGTCGTGATCGGCGGTGCCGCCCTGGTGTCCGAGCTGCGACGTGGCGAAGAGCGCGCCGGCCGAGAGGACCACCGCGCCGGCGAGCAGCCAGGCGTTGCTCGTGAACGCGACGATGACCGTCGCGAGCGCCGCGAGCCCGATGCCCCAGAGCCGGCCCTGACCGGCCTCGGTGTCGGTCAGGTACTGCCAGAATCCGGCGCCGAAGGTCTGGTCCAGCCGCAGCGGCGAGCCGATCGCCTCAGCGTAGGCGAGGAGCGCGCCGAACAGCTGCGCGAGCGTCCAGACGGCGGCGCCGACGCCGGCGAGGCGCAGCAGGCGCTCGAAGCCGGCCGACTCGAGCGGAAGCGCGAAGAGCGCGAGGACGAGCGGGCCGACCGTCGCGGCGGCGGCGAGGTTCGTCGCGAAGGCCGTCACCGGGATGCCGTACCGGACGAACGCGCCCGGGTCGAGCAGCAGCGGCGTGTCCGCAGCCCCCGTGACCGCGAGACCGATCAGGACCGCCGCGACCCCCGCGACGGCGAGCGATGCGGCGGCGAGCGGTGCGATGGCGCGCGCGGGCACGCCCTCCAGCCTAGGCGCGAGGCCCTGAACGCACGGAAGGCGTCGGACCCCGAGGAGTCCGACGCCTTCCGGCGCTACGCGTCTTACTTGACGGCGGCCTTCAGCTTCGAGCCGGCCGAGATCTTGACGCCCTTCGACGCGGCGATCTGGATGGTCTCGCCCGTCGCGGGGTTGCGGCCCGTGCGGGCGGCGCGCGACGACTGCTCGAAGGAGACCCAGCCGGGGATGGCGACCTTGCCGCCGCCGGCGACGGTCTTGGAGACGACGCCGAAGAACGCGTCGACGACGCCGGCCACGGCGGTCTGGGTCAGACCGGTCTCGCTCGCGATCGCGGCGACCAGCTCGCTCTTGTTCAGGCTCTCGGCCATTTGTCCTCCTCGGACGTTTCGTTCTGTTGGAGCTAAGGACGACCCCGGGCAGGCCCGGAATCGCGAGCGAGACTATCAGCGCAAGGGCGCTCTGCCCCGTATTCACGGGCTTGTTGCGAGTTTCGCTTCAAGTCGGCGTTGAATGTTCCGGACAGGCGGCGGACCGGTTCCGGGAACGCAGAAGGGGTCGGACCCGTTCGGATCCGACCCCCTCCGGAGCGTGCTACGCCCTGATCACCACGAGGACTTCGTGATGCCCGGGAGCTCGCCGCGGTGCGCCATGTCGCGGAAGCGGACACGGCTGATGCCGAACTTGCTGAGGACGCCGCGGGGGCGGCCGTCGATCGAGTCGCGCGAGCGGACTCGGACCGGCGACGCGTTGCGCGGCAGCTTCTGCAAGCCGACGCGGGCGGCCTCGCGGGACTCGTCGGTCCCGTTCGGGTCGATGAGCGCCTTCTTGAGCTCAAGGCGCTTGGCCGCGTAGCGGTCGACGACCGCCTTGCGCTGCTCGTTGCGAGCGATCTTGGACTTCTTCGCCATGGGTCAGCGCTCCTCTCGGAAGTCGACGTGCTTGCGGATCACCGGGTCGTACTTCTTGAGCACGAGACGGTCGGGGTCGTTGCGGCGGTTCTTCTTGGTCACGTAGGTGTAGCCCGTGCCCGCGGTCGAGCGCAGCTTGATGATCGGACGGATGTCCTGGCCCTTCTTCGCCATCAGAGCTTCACACCCTTCGCGATGAGCTCGGCGACGACCGAGTCGATGCCGCGCGCGTCGATGACCTTGATGCCCTTGGCGGACAGCGTGAGGGTCACGTTGCGACGGAGGCTGGGGACGAAGTACGTCTTCTTCTGGATGTTGGGGTCGAACCGGCGCTTGGTGCGACGGTGCGAGTGCGAGATGCTGTGTCCGAAGCCGGGGACGGCTCCGGTCACCTGGCAAACGGCTGCCATGGTTTCCTGCTTTCGAGTACCGTCCGGTCCTCCGCCTTGCGACTGACGAGGGCCGGACCCATGATCACATGTCTGCGGCCCGGTCTCCCGGGCCACGAAAGTTCGCCCCGTGCGGGACGACCGATCAAGTGTAGCGGATGCGGGGTTCCCGGGCCAGTCGGGGCGTGTGCCCCGGCGTCCGCGGTGTTCCGGTGCCAGTTGTGGCTGCTTCGAGCACCGGATTCCAGCCACAAGTGGCACCGGAGCGGAAGCGGGGGAGGGGAGGGGATCAGACGGGGGCTACGAGGATGCCGCCGAGGTCCGCGGTGGAGAACGCGCCGTCCGCGGCGAACGCCCCCTCGCCCGCCACGATCCGCGCGCCGAGGCCGAGCCCCGCGTCGTCGAGCCGCGCGAGGAGACCCGGCACGGCGTCGGAGACGCGGACGATGCGGAGGCGGGCGCCGGGGAGAACGCTCCCGAGCGGCACCGCGTCCTCGGCGGCGATCGTCCCGTCTGCGCGCGGGATGAGGTCGCCGTGCGGGTCGCGCTCCGGGCGGCCGAGCCGCGCGTCGAGCCGGTCGATGAACTCCGTCGACACCGCATGCTCCAGCACCTCGGCCTCGGCGTGCACCTCGTCCCAGCCGTAGCCGAGCTCGCGCACGAGGAAGGTCTCGATGAGCCGGTGCTTGCGCACGATGCCGACCGCGATCGCGCGGCCCTCCTCCGTCAGGGCCACGACCCCGTAGCGCGCATGGGAGAGGAGCCCGGCCGCCGCGAGCTTGCGCACCGCCTCCGTGACGGAGCTCGGCGCGAGACCGAGCGCTGCGGCGAGCGTGCCGTTCGTCGTGGCGCGACCCCACTCCTCGTCGGACCAGACGGCCTTGAGGTAGTTCTCCTCCTGCGCCTTGAGGGTCCTGCCCGGTGCGTTCACCCGACCTCCCGATCCGAACGATTGCCGAGACTAGCCGATCCACGAGGGCGGGGCGGTGGAGCGCCGCCGGCCGGCCGCGGAGCTGCGAGACGGGCCGGACCCCGGCGCGGCGCGGCGCCCCGGCGCGGCGCTCGCCGAAGATGCTGTCGTGGCCCACTCGCACGCGCAGTCGCCTCCCGGCGAGGCGGGGGCGGCGAAGGCGTCGCCGCTGGGCCGGGCGATCCTGCTGAGCCTGCTGGGCATCGTGGCGGTCGCGACGGTCGTCGGGCTCGTGCTGCTCTGGCCGGACGCCGCCAAGGTCGAGGCGGTGCGCTCGCAGACCCACTTCGTGGTGCCCGGCGCGACGTTCGAGGCGGGGGTCGTCGACTCGCTCGCCGATGGCTGCGACCGTCCCGACCAGCCGAGCCAGGGGCAGGACGGCGTCGTGTCGCCGATGCGCGTCTGCCAGACGGCCACGGTGACGATCCGCTCAGGCCCCAAGGCCGGCGAGTCGATCGAGGTCGTCCTCGGCGGACCGAACGCGAACGCGGGCATCGCCACGGGCGACTCCGTGCGGCTGCTCAGCCTGCCGGACGGCGCCACGACGATCGACGGCGCCGCCGGGAGCGGCACCCGCGAGGTGTTCTTCGGCGTCGACCGCAGCGGGCCGATCCTCGTCCTCCTCGCCGTCTTCGTCCTGCTCGTCCTGCTCGTCGCCTGGATCCGGGGGCTGCTCGCCCTCGTCGGACTCGTCTTCAGCGGCGCGATGATCCTCGTCTTCATGCTCCCGGCGGTCGTCGGCGGGGCCCCCGGCGTGCCGGTCGCGCTCGTCACCGCCTCCGCGATCCTGTTCGTCGTGCTCTACCTCGCGCACGGGCCGTCGATCCGCACGAGCAGCGCGCTCGCCGGAACGCTCTGCGGCATCGCCGTCACCGCGCTCATCGCCCAGCTCTCCGTCGGCACGGTCAGGCTGAGCGGCATGACGGACGAGGCCGCCGGCTTCCTCACGGGGCTGAGCGGCGGGCTCGACTTCCGCGGCGTGCTGACCTGCGCGATGATCGTCGCCGGCCTCGGCGTGCTCAACGACGTGACGATCACGCAGTCCTCCTCCGTCTGGGAGCTGCGCGCCGCGGGGCCGGGCATGAGTCGCCGCGCGCTCTTCTGGAGCGCGATGCGGATCGGCCGCGACCACATCGCCTCGACGATCTACACGATCGTCTTCGCCTACGTCGGGACGTCGCTCGCGGTCCTGCTGCTGCTCTACCTGTACAACCTGCCGGTGCTCGAGCTCCTGACCTTCGAGGACCTCGCGGCCGAGATCGTCACGACGCTGTGCAGCGCGATCGGGCTCGTGCTCGCCGTGCCGATCACGACCGCGATCGCCGTGCTGCTCGTCCCCCCGGCGGCCTCGGCGGCGGCGGCCGGGGCCCACGGCGTGCACGGGCTGCACGGCTCCGGGGACGCCGCGGAGCCCCCGGTCCGCCGTCGCACCGCGTCGATCGAGCCGCCTGAGCGACCCGCGCCGGCCCGGCCGGGCGAGGTCTGGCGGCCCCTCGACTGGGAGTTCTGAGCCCGCTAGTCCGCGGCCCGCGCGCAGTCGGCGCAGGTGCCGAAGACGTCGACGACGTGCTCCGCGTCGCGGAAGCCGTGCTCGGCCGCGACGGCGCGCGCCCAGGCCTCGACCGCGTCGGCGCTGATCTCGACCGCGCGGCCGCACGAGCGGCAGATCAGGTGATGGTGATGGCCGGAGCTGCCGCAGGCGCGATAGAGGGACTCGCCGTCGTGCTGCAGGTGGTCGGCGGCGCCGTCGGCGGCGAGGTCGGCGAGGGCTCGGTAGACGGTGGCGAGGCCGATCGTGCTGCCGGCGTCGCGCAGCGCCGAGTGCAGCATCTGGGCCGAGACGAAGCCGTCCCGCTCCAGGAGCGCGTCGCGGACGGCGTCGCGCTGCCAGGTGCGACGCTTGGCCGCCGCCGGTTCGATCGCGTTCATGCCGCCTCCAGCGCGTGCGCTTCGGCGGCGCGCCGGAAGCGACGGATGTCCCGCGTCCTGCCGACGTCGCGGCACACGAGCCAGATGGCGAAGGAGATCGTCGTGATGAACGGGCTGACCGGGAGCGTCGACCCCACGGCGATGAGGATGCCGCCGAGCGCCGACACGAGGCCGAAGGCCATGCTGAGGATCGGGACGAGGGTCGCCGAGTGCGTCACCCGGGTCGCGGCCGCGGCGGGCGTGACGAGCAGGGCGAGGACGAGCAGGGCGCCGATGATCTGCACGGCGACCGCGACCATGAGGCCGAGGAGCAGCATGAACACGAGGCTGAGGCGCCGCGCGGGGACGCCGCGGGCGGCGGCGGCCTCCGGATCGAGGCTGTCGAAGGCGAGCGGCCGCCAGACGACCAGCAGCACGGCGAAGACCACGGCGGCGACGCCGACGAGCCACCAGAGCTGGTCGTCGCCGACGGCGACGACCTGTCCGGTGAGGAGCCCGAACTTGTTCGCGCTGCGCCCCTGGTAGAGCGAGAGGAAGAGGATGCCGAGGCCGAGGCCGAACGGCATCAGGACGCCGACGATCGAGTTCCGGTCGCGCGCCCGCGCACCGAGCACGCCGATGATCGCGGCCGCGATGACGGAGCCGACGATGGAGCCGAGGAGCACGTCGACGCCGATGAGGAGCGCCGCGGCGGCGCCGGCGAAGGACAGCTCGCTGATGCCGTGCACGGCGAACGCCATGTCGCGCTGGATCACGAAGACGCCGATGAGCCCCCCGACGATGCCGAGGATCGCGCAGGCGACGACCGAGTTCAGCACGAGGCCGAGGAGCCGGCCGTAGTCGGAGTAGTCGAAGAGGTCGGCGAGGCTCATTCGGATCGCTCCAGCTGCTCGAGCTGCTCGGCGTGATCCTCGAGGTGGTGCTCGTGCCCGTCGGCGACGCCGGCGACGAACACCCGCTGGCGCGCCCCGTCCTCGGGGTCCGCGACGCGCAGCACGTCGACGCGCGTCCCGTAGAGCGCGCTGAGCGCCTCGCTCGTGAGTACCTCATCGGGCGTGCCGAGCCGGTGCCGGCCCCGCGCGAGGTACAGGATGCGGTCGACGCGGTCGAGGATCGGGTTCACGTCGTGGGCGATGAACAGCACGGCGGCGCCGCGCTGCCGCTCCGCGTCCACGAGCGCGAGGATCTCGGCCTGATACGCGAGGTCGAGGCTCGACAGCGCCTCGTCGAGGAGCAGGAGCGACGGCTCGTCGACGATCGCCTGCGCGATCCGGAGCCGCTGCTGCTCGCCGCCGGACAGGTCGCCGACCGGTCGCGCGGCGAGCGACTCCGCGCGGACCGCCCAGACCGCCCTGGCGACCGCCTCGCGGTCCTCGCGACCGGTGAGCGGGATGCCCCAGCGGGAGCCGGTGCGCCCCATCGTCACGAGGTCCCGTCCGAGCATGGGGGTCCCGCGCGGCCAGACCCGCTGCTGCGGCACGTACCCGATCCGGCGATCGCCACGCCGGGCGGGCTCGCCGAGGATCGTCGCACGACCCGTCGCGAGCCGCTCGAGGCCGAGGATCGCGCGGAACAGGCTCGTCTTGCCCGCCCCGTTCGGCCCGAGCACGGCGACAAGCTCGCCAGGCGCGACCTGGAGGTCGAGGCCGGCGAACAGCGTGCGGCCGCGGACGCGGAGCGCGGCGTCCTGGAGCTCGAGGACGGGGAGCGTCACTCGAGCGCCGCCGCCGCTGCGCCGAGGTTCGCGGACATCCACGAGAGATAAGTCTCCCCCTCGGGAAGGGTCTCGGCGAACGAGACCACGGGCACACCGGCGCCTCGGGCCGCGTCGATCAGCGCGCCGGTCTCGGGCCCGAAGCTCTGCGTGTTCGCCGCGAGGAAGGCGACGTCGCCGCTCGCGACGAGCGCCTCGAGGTCGGCGAGCACCCGGACGGGCACGCCGGAGCCCTCCTCGATCGCCTCGGAGAACTCGGCGGGGGTGGCATCGACGAGGCCGGCCTCCGCGAGCAGATAGCCGGGGACGAGCTCGGTCATGACGACCTGCTCCCCGCCGTGGTCGGCGGCGATCTCATGCGCGCGGCTCTCCAGATCGAGGATCCCGGCCTGGAAGGCGCGCAGACCGTCGGCGTAGGCGCTCGCGCCGTCCGGGTCGATCACGGTCAGGTCGTCGGCGATGGACGCGGCGAGGTCGTCCATCCGGCCGAGGTCGTACCAGACGTGCTCGTTCGGGAGCTGCTCGTCGGCGCTCTCGGTGCCGGAGGCGACGATGAGCGGCGCGTCCGATCCGCTCGCGTCGACGAGCTGGAAGAAGAAGTCGTCGTAGCCGCCGCCGTTCGCGACGAGCAGGTCCGCCTCGGCGATCTCGAGCTCGTCGCGGGACGACGCTTCGTACTCGTGCGGGTCCTGGGCGCCGCCGATGAGGCTCGTCACCTCGACGCGATCGCCGCCGATCGCCTCGACGATGCCGCCGTAGACGTTCGTGGAGGCGACGATGTGGACGAGCCCGTCGCCGGGCGCCGCAGGCCCGGGCGCTCCGGTGCAGCCGGCGAGGGCGACGGCGAGGGCGGATGCGGTGAGCAGGGGGACGAGTCGTCGCGCGGGGGCCATGCCGCCAATCTATTGAGATTGATTATCAATTGCAAATCCGCGCAGCGGCGGTCCCGCTCAGTCCAGCAGGAGCGCAGGCTCCTCCAGCACGGAGGCGATGTCCACGAGGAACCGCGACACGACGTCGCCGTCGACGACGCGGTGGTCGAAGGACCCGCCGACCGTCGTCACGTACGCGGGCCGCACCTCCCCGTCGATCACCCACGGCTTCTGCCGGATCGCGCCGAGCACGATGATCGACACCTCGCCGGGGTTCAGGATCGGCGTGCCGGTGTCGATGCCGTACGAGCCGAGGTTCGTGATCGTGATGGTGCCGCCCTGCATCTGCTCCGGCGGCGTGCGGCCCTCGCGGGCGACGAGGGTGAGCTGCTCGAGCGCCTTCGCGAGATCGAGCAGCGAGAGGTCCTGCGCGTCCTTGATGTTCGGCACGACGAGCCCGCGCGGCGTCGCGGCCGCGATGCCGAGGTTCACGAAGTTGTGGACGATGATCTCCTCGTCCGTCCAGGTCGAGTTGACCGCGGGATTGCGGCGCACGGCCCAGATGAGCGCCTTCGCCATGACGAGCAGCGGGCTCACGCGGACCCCGGCGAAGTCGGGCGAGGACTTGAGCCGCTTGACGAACTCCATCGTCCTCGTCGCGTTCACATCGGTGAAGATCGAGACGTGCGGCGCGGTGAACGCGCTCCTGACCATCGCGGTCGCGATCGCCTTGCGGACCCCCTTGACGGGGATGCGGGTCTCGCGGTCGCTCGGCGCGGGCGGCGTCTCGATGTTGTGGAAGAGGCGGGCCTGGTCGGCGTGGCGGACGACGTCCTCGCGGAGCACCTCGCCCGCGAGGCCCGTCGGCATGACGGTCGCGAGGTCGACGCCGAGCTCGCGGGCCAGCGCGCGGATGGGCGGCTTTGCGATGACGGGGGCCGCGGCCGCGGCCGGGATGACGCGCTCGATCGGGCGGCGGCGGGAACGCACATGGCCGGACGAGCCGTAGCCGACGAGGACGGCGCCGGAGCCGTCGGCGTCATCGGTCTGCGGGTTCGAGGCCTCGAGCCGCGCCTCCGGCACGGCCCGACCCGCGGGCTCGGGCTCGGACTCGGCCTCGCGCGGCTCCTCGAGCCAGGCGGCCGTCTCGCCCATCTGCTCGGCGCGTTCCGCGTCCGAGGCCTCGACGGGGGCCGTCGACTCCGGCCCGGCCCCGCCGACCGTGTCGACGACGATGATCGGCGTGCCGACCTCGACCGTCCGGCCCTCCGCGACGAGCAGCTCCGAGACCGTGCCCTCGAACGGCGAGGGCAGCTCGACGAGCGACTTCGCGGTCTCGATCTCGACGAGCACCTGGTTCAGCGCGACGGCGTCGCCGGGGGCGACCTTCCACGCGACGATCTCCGCCTCGGTGAGGCCCTCGCCGACGTCCGGGAGGGGGAAGTGCTGGAGGGTCATCGTGCTCCCCTTTTCGTCAGAGTGTTCGTCAGGACGTTCGTCAGTGCGCGAGCGCGCGGTCCACGGCCTCGAGGATGCGGTCCACGTCCGGAAGGTACACGCCCTCGAGCTTCGCGGGCGGGAACGGGGTGTCGTAGCCGCTCACCCGGAGCACCGGCGACTGGAGCGAGTAGAACGCCCGCTCGCCGACGGTCGCCGCGATCTCCGAGCCCACCGACACCTGCTGCGGCGCCTCCTGCACGACGACCGCGCGGCCCGTGCGGCGCACCGACTCGAGGATCGGCGCGTAGTCGATCGGGGAGAGCGAGCGGAGGTCGACGACCTCGGCGCTGACGCCCTCGGCCGCGGCGAGCTCGGCGGCGTCGAGCAGCGTCGCGACCATGGCGCCGTGGCCGATGAGCGTGACGTCGGTCCCGCGGCGGACGACGCGCGAGGCGTGGAGCGCCGCCCCGGACGCGGACAGGTCGACCTCGCCCTTCGGCCAGTAACGCGACTTGGGCTCGAGGAAGACGACGGGATCGTTCCCGGCGATCGCCTCCTGGATCATCCAGTAGGCGTCGTGCGGCGTCGCAGGCGCGACGACGCGCAGGCCGGCGGTGTGCGCGAAGTACGCCTCGGGCGACTCCTGGTGGTGCTCGACGGCCCCGATGTGCCCGCCGTACGGGATGCGGATGACGACGGGGAAGGACTGGGCACCGCCGTGGCGGTAGGTCTGCTTCGCGAGCTGCGAGGTGATCTGGTCGAAGGCCGGGTACACGAACCCGTCGAACTGGATCTCGCAGACCGGCCGGTAGCCGCGCATCGCGAGGCCGATCGCGGAGCCGACGATGCCCGACTCGGCGAGCGGGGTGTCGAGCACGCGGCGCGGCCCGAACTCCGACTTGAGGCCCTCGGTGACGCGGAACACGCCGCCGAGCGTTCCGATGTCCTCGCCCATCAGCAGGACCTTCTCGTCGGCGCGCATCGCGGCGCGGAGGCCCTCGTTGAGGGCCTTCGCCATCGTCATCGTCGTCATGCCTGACCCCCGAAGCTCGCCTCGTACGCGAGGAGCCAGGCGCGCTGCTCCGCGACGTCGGGGTGCGGATCGGTGTACACGTGGTCGAAGATCTTCGTCGCGGGCGGCGATTCGAGCGCGAGCGTGCGGCGGCGCACATCCGCGGCGAGATCCTCGCCCTCCTCGGCGACCGAGGCGAAGAAGTCGTCGCCGACGCCGCGACCGCGGAGGAACGCCTCGAAGCGCGCGATCGGGTCATGCGCCGTCCAGTACTCGAGCTCCGCGTCGTCGCGGTACTTCGTCGGGTCGTCGCTCGTCGTGTGCGCGCCCATCCGGTAGGTCAGCGCCTCGACGAAGCGGGGACCGAGGCCGGCGCGCGCCTCGTCGAGCGCCGTGCGGGTCACCGCATAGGCCGCGAGCGCGTCGTTGCCGTCGACCCTGAGGCCGGCGACGCCGTAGCCGGCGGCTCGCCGGTAGAGCGGCGTGCGCGACTGCGTCGCCACGGGGACGGAGATCGCCCAGTGATTGTTCTGCAGGAAGAAGACCTGGGGGGTCTGGTAGCTCGCCGCGAAGACGAGCGCCTCGCTCACGTCGCCCTGCGAGGTCGCTCCGTCGCCGAAGTAGACGAGGACCGCCTCATCGCGTTCCGGATCGCCGGTCGCCGCGGCGCCGTCGAAGGCGACGCCCATGGCGTAGCCCGTCGCGTGCAGCGACTGCGAGCCGATGACGAGCGTGTAGAGGTGGAAGTTGCCGTGCTGCTTCGGGTCCCAGCCGCCGTGGTCCTGGCCGCGCAGCAGCTCGATGATCCGCATCGGGTCGACACCGCGGATGCGGCCGACGACGTGCTCCCGGTACGCGGGGAAGATCGTGTCCTGCGCGCGGGCCGCGTAGCCGGAGCCGACCTGCGCCGCCTCCTGGCCGAGGCTCGGGATCCACAGCGCGAGCTGGCCCTGGCGCTGCAGGTTCCCCGCCTCGATGTCGAAGCGGCGGATGACCGCCATCTGCCGGTGGAAGTCGAGGAGCTGTTGCTCGCTGAGCGCCGAGATGAGGGGCAGCCAGGCCGCGTTCTCCTCCGACTCGATCAGCACCCCCTCCGGGGACAGCAGACGGATCGCGTCGGTCGCCATGAACCCCAACCTATCCGCGCCGATCCGCCGCTCACGAGAGGGGGACGACAACCTCTCGCGCGGATCGCAGTAGCTTCTCGACAGAATCCGCTTCGCCGATGGACACCCGGACGCCCTCGCCGAGCGAGCGGACGACGAGCCCCGCGGCCTCGAAGTGCGCGGCGACCTCGGCGGTGCGCTCGCCCGTCGGCAGCCAGACGAAGTTGCCCTGCGCCTCCGGCACCGCCCAGCCCTGCTCGAGCAGCCCCGCGCGGATCCGCTCGCGCCGCTCGACGATGACGGCCACCCGCTCGAGCAGCGCGGGCTCGTGATCGAGGCTCGCGATCGCGGCGAGCTGCGCGGGCTCCGTGACGGCGAGCGGCTGCGCGACCGCCCGAATCGCGTCCATCACGTACTCCTGGCCGACCCCGTAGCCGATGCGGAGGCCCGCCAGGCCGTACGCCTTGGAGAACGTCCTGAGCACGACGAGATTCGGGTGCCGCTCCAGCAGCGCCGCGTCCCCGCGGATCGCCTCCGGATCCGTCACGAACTCGGCGTAGGCCTCGTCGAGGCCGACGAGCACGGTCCGCGGGATCGCCGCCATGAACGCCTCGAACTCATCGCGCGTGATGGTCGGACCGGTCGGGTTGTTCGGCGTGCAGAGCAGGACGAGGCGGGTGCGGTCGGTCACCGCCGCGGCCATCGCGGGGAGGTCGTGCCCGCCGTCGGGCCGGTTCGGCACCTGGACGGAGCGGACGCCGAGCGCGCCGACGAACTGCGGGTAGCCCTCGAAGCTCCGCCAGGCGTACAGCACCTCGTCCTCGGCCGTGCACGTCGCCTGCATGAGGTAGGTGAGCAGCGCCGCCGAGCCCGGGGTCACCACGATCTGCTCGGGGGTGACCTGCCAGATCGTCGCGAGCCGCTCGCGGACCGCTCTGGCCGAGCCCTCCGGGTAGCGATTGAACTGCACCTCGCGGAGCGCCTCGGCGACGCCGGGCAGCGGCGGGAACGGGTTCTCGTTGCTGGACAGCTTGAAGGCGTCGGCCGCCGCGATCCGGCCCTGCCGGTACGGGACGACGCTCTCGACGTCGGGACGCAGGCGGACGCGCGCTTCGCTCACCCGCCCAGCCTATTTCTCGGCGATGGGCAAATGGAGCAGACAGAATGGCGGCATGAGCGTGGGGGCGTCCGACAGCATCGATTTCTCGATCCTTGATGTGAGTCATGCCGATGTGGAGGCGTCGCGCGCCTCCGCGCCGGAATGGCTTCGCAAGCGGACTCGTATGCGACGGGCGGAAAGCTTCGTGTCGCTGTTCTTCGTCGGCACCATCACGCTGGTCGTGGCCCTCTTCTTCATCGGCACGGTGACCGTCCCGCTCTGGGGGCACTTCATCAGTACCTACCCGATCGGTCTTGGACCGTGGATCTTCTTGGTAGGACTGCTGGGTGGGGCGCTGGCGCTGCTCGCACCTTGGTCCATGCAGCGGCTCACGCTTGCCGCCAGACGCGCATTCCCCTGGCGGCGATGGGCGGCGCTAGACCGGTTCGCGCGATACTCCGGAGGAACGTTCGACCTCGACACTCGGATCGGATGGCCGTCCTGGTCGCTGCTGGTGCGGATCGAGGAGTTGCTGTCGCTCCCGATCGGCGGCGGCGCTTGGATCGGGCAGGCGGAGCTTCCGGCCGAGAACGTCGCAACCGGTCTCGGGGAGCGAACCTTCCTCAGTGTGCGGCTCGAGACCGCAGTGCCGCACTTCGTCCTTCGGGCGCCGAAGCGGCGACGCTCGCTGAGATGGGTGAACGAGTTGCCGTTCGAGGAAGCCCAGCGCATCAGCCTTGAGGGCGATTTCGATCGTCACTTCCAGGTCTACGCGCCGAAGGGCTACGACGCGGACATCCGCTATGTCTTCACGCCCGACTTCATGGCGTTCTGCATCGATCACCTCGGCGGGTGGGACATCGAGCTGATCGACCTCGAGCTGCGCTGCCTCGCGCCGAGTCGGCTGCACCTGGAACAACCAGCAGTGCTCCGCTCAGTCATCGATCTGGCGCGCGCGCTATCGACCTACAGTATTCGGCGCACCGACCGATACGTCGACGCCCGATCCATCTGGAGCGGAACAGTCGCCCCTGCCGGTCAGCGCCTCCGGATGCGCCTGCCGAGCCTCCTGTGGATCGGTGCCGGCGTCCTGCTCGGGGGCTTCACGTTCATATTCATGCTCATCCTGATGATCCGACCCATCGGCTGAACGCCTCCTTCTGGGAGGATGTCCTCGTGCGATTCCTGGTCAAGGTCATCCTCAACGCGCTCGCGCTCTGGCTCGTGACGCTCATCATCGCCGGGCACATCGTGGTGACGTCGTTCGGCCCGGAGTGGTGGCAGAACGTGCTCACCTACCTGCTGCTCGCGCTCGTCTTCGGCATCGTGAACGCGGTCGTCGGCACGGCGGTGAAGATCGTCGCGTTCCCGATCTACCTGCTGACGCTCGGCCTCATCTCGATCATCGTGAACGGCCTGCTGCTCTGGCTCGTGCACTGGCTGTCCAGCCTCGTCGGATTCGGCCTGCAGGTCGTCCCCGGTTGGCCCGAGGGCTTCTGGTGGGGCGTGCTCGGCGCGCTCGTGCTCGGCGTGATCAGCTGGATCCTCGGCATCATCTTCCGCCCGTTCATCAAGCGCGAGGGGCGCAACCACTGATGACGCACCCCTCCCTCCCGCCGCAGCCGCTCAGCCCGCTCGACGGCCGCTACGCCGCGACCGTCTCGCCGCTCGGCGAGCACCTCTCCGAGGCCGGGCTGAACCGCGCCCGCGTCCGCGTCGAGGTCGAGTGGCTGCTGCTGCTCGCCGCCAAGGGCGCGTTCGGCGTCGCCC